>JAGALX010000002.1 GCA_017625035.1 Clostridia bacterium | reverse complement strand
TTCCGTACTCACTTCCAGTTATTTCCAGTAAAAAAAACGATATTCTGGAGGTTTATTAAGTGCGCCCTTTTTATTGTCAACGTGCTAAAAAAAATTAAAAAATTTTTAAAACTTATCTTGACATTTTACCAGATGTCTATTATTCATTTTTATTGAAATAAAATTCACAACTATTCTATAATATATTTTACTCTACTTTCTAATTATTATCAACATTTGTAATCAAATTTTTTAATTTTTGTCCTTTCATATCTAAAATCTTTTTGCATAATTTGATACTTTATAATATTTTTTATTGTATCTACCATAGAAAAATTATTATTCCCCTTAATTAAAGAAATAACTGCAACCACTAATGCTCCAATTACAATTAAAGTTGCAATTATTGTTTGACCTGTAAATTTATAGAATATATATGCAATTATTCCTGCTATCGCTCCAGTAATCAAGGTTTTTATTAATTCTTCCATCCCAAAACCAATAAAAAATTCAGTTTTCAACCTAATTTGTCTTGGTATTTTTACTGTCTTTTTTTCATTCAAATTCATACCTCCTGTTAATTACTTTCTTTTTTATTTTCTTCGTTCCATTTTGCCTTTAACTGTTGATATTGTGAGTATGTAGTATCTCTTGAAAAAATCATTCCATCTTGGTCTCTATAATAATGTATATCTGCGAAATAACCTTTAAAAGTTCCTTGAGATTCTGAAAATAATCTTAAAAAGCTTACATTTTCAACAACTTTTCCTTGGCTATAAAAACCTACTGTTGTAACATTATCTAGTGAATCATTTTCTGTTAATGCTGCAATTTTCATACCACTATCAGTAACAACATACCACTTACCATCAACATTTATAGTTTCTCTTCCTTGGCAATCTTTGTCTTTTAACTCTTCTATTGTTGTATTAGATTTTTTCTCATCTACAATAGCAATTTTATCTCCATAATAATGTTTTGGAATTTCTACAAAGCTTAAAGAAACTGTAATTAATATTGTTGCAACCAGTAAATGTTTTGTAAGTTTTAGATATTTTGCTTTCATTTCTGGTTCAACTGCAATTTTTATCATAAGTACAACAAAAGAAATTCCTGCAATAGAAATCCCTATTATTTTTAGTGTATTTACTATTTGTTTTAATGACTCCATATTTTAGTGCCTCCCTCTAGGTAACAATGCTCTCATTGTTCTTGCAGTATTACCCATCGCGTGAATTGGATTCCCTGATGGTTTAACCATATATTTGCCTAAAATCATTGGTGTATTAACTGCTACAACTGCAATTGCTATTCCATATATTAATTTATTTGTTAATAATGTTGCTATTGAAATATTTAATAATGCTAATTGAATTACTACTGTAAAAGCCGTCATTAGAAAACTTCTTAAATAGTCTGAAAATACTCCACCATCACTATTTAAAAGACCTATACTTGCAAATGGAATTGCTATTCTCATTACAAGAAGTTCAATTCCTTTCATAATGAACTGGCAGATTAGTAATAACCAACATATAAGTAATACTAAACAAGCAACTACAGTAAAAATTCCACCTTGTATGTTATTTGTAAGAGCCTGTGCTAAATTTGTATTTTCAATATTGATTATTGTTAATATTGCATTTAGAAACTCTTCTACAATACCAACTCCAATCGTATATATTTCTCTAAAACATATCATTATAATTACTGCTTTTAACATACCAATTACTAGTTGTATTGGATTTTGTTCATTGTCTCCCTCTCGCATTAAAAAATATGTTTTTATTGCTTTTGCTATAAATACTATAATTAGTAAATATGTAGCAAAATTAAAAACTACTTGATAAATTGCATTAAAGTCTATTCTTGATTTTAAAAGAATCGTCCCCTCTGGTATATACATTAATTCTCTTTCAATAAAAAACACTAAATTCAGCATACTGTTAAATACTGAGTTTAATGTTGATTCTGATCCTGAAATAAAATTTTGTATTAGTTCTACAAGCATATCTGTCAATTTGCATCACCAACCTTTTAAATAAAATCGAATTTTATTTTTTATTTGTAGAATCCTAATATAGTGTTAATTACTGCTAAACCACAAGTTATTAATATCATTGCAATTAAAGTAGTTTTAATATTTTGAATATTTCTTCTTCTTTCACCCTCATCATTTGTTTTTAAACAATATACATAGTAAATAAAATATCCGCCACAAATTGTTATACCAATACCTGTAAGCCAACTAATTATTGCATCTGCTAATTTTTGTGTTCCAGTTACTAGTATGCTGTCTTGTATTGATGTAGCAAATACTCCTTTTCCTACGAATGCCAAAATTAAAAGTACTGCTATAAGCAATACCTTTCCTACAATTTTAATTATTCTTTTCATAACTCTCCTTTATATTTTTATGGAACTTATTCTGAATAAGCCCTATCTCTGATTCTCGTTCTTTTGTACCTTTGTTCCAAATATCCCATAC
Source organism: Clostridia bacterium (assembly GCA_017625035.1). GTDB lineage: Bacteria > Bacillota > Clostridia > TANB77 > CAG-508 > CAG-492. The sequence continues at coordinate 49,075 of JAGALX010000002.1, read as the reverse complement.
TTTTATAGGACTAATTGGTCTTTCCTCTCTTTTTTGTTCTCTTTCTAATCTTAATTTTAGATTCTCCTCTTTTGTTCCCATACCATTTAATTTATTAAAATGCATTTTTGAAATATCAGGTATGTTTGATATTACTGGTGGTTTTCCTGCTAACATCACTAGTGCATAAGGATTTTCAATCATTAATACTTCGTCTGGTGTAAGTAGTTTTCTTGAAATTAAACTCATACTACTACTTGATTTATCATATTTGATATTTGAATTACTACTTTCGCCATAACTTTGTGCAGTATATGTTCCGAAGTCTTTCAGAAATTTTACTTGCAGTATCTACATTTCCAGTTTTTAAATATATTAATGCACAGTTATCCATAATATTCTGTGCTCCCTCTTTTCCATATCTTTCTTCTATTTGAGCAAAACTTTGCAAACATATAACAAACCTTATATTTCTTCCGTCTTGAAACTGTTAGCATACTTTGAAATGTGTCTATTTTCGTGAAATTCGCAAACTCATCTAATATAAAATTCATTCTTATTTTTAATTCGCCACCCTCTAGTCTACTTGTTTCAACAAGTGATGTGTATATTTGTTGTACTAATAAACTACCGCAATTTATGATATGTTTCTCTATCATCTGGAAGTAATACATATATTGCAGTTTTCTTTTTTGCAAAATCTCTCAAATTGAAATCTGACTTTTGAATGCAATTTGCAACATACTCATCTATAAATAATTGTAATGTTGAAAGTGCTGCTGCAACGAAACTTCCTCTTGTTTTTGATGGAGCAGTCCCGTGCTACTGCATAGAATTTTTTTATTGGATCATTGGCATCTTTTGAATTCATATAACTATCAATAGGCATTTTTCCTGTTTGGTCTGGTTTAAACATTTCTGCAACAAAGTAATATGCATTAGGTAAAGTTTGAAGTTCTCGTTTGCCTTTATTCTCTAGAACTACCGCCATAAGTGCAGTCTTTATTACAGACATTTCTCCATTCTTCCATATAGGCTCTGTTTTATCATTTTTCTCAACCAAGATATTAACCATATCACTTACTAAACTTTCTGCAAGAGGTATGTTATCATCTTCTACTGCATTTATTATGATGTCTAAATAATTGTACCAGCTACTCTTTAGAAAACTTATAAAATCTAATGCAATAACATCGTAACCTAGTTCTTTTAATTTTTCTGCAGTATATAGGTATAGTTCACCTTTGACATCTGAAATAAACATATTTTCTCCTGCTAATCCTAGCATAGTAATTGTTGGTATTATAACTGACCTACTTTTACCACTTCCTGAACTACCAACTAAAAGAGTGTGAATATTATCTGCTATGTAGTAAACTTTGTCTTTGTTTCCATCTCTTTCAAAATGAGTAACAACTCCTCCTGATTCAAATGATACTTTGTTATATGAATTATTTCTTTCTATTATATTATATTTAAAAACTTTGTTGTAATCCTTTTTATCTAACCACCAACCTGTTCCATATTGTCCCTGACCTACTGGCTTTGGAACTTTTATCTTTGGTGTCAATTCTACTTGCTCACTATGATAAATGTTTTTCTTATTATTTGTAAAAAGCAATAAAAAAGATGCTACTATTATGAACATAAGTAGCACTCTTTTATTGGTTTGCAGTGTATTTATTATTGTTTGTACATTTATTTGTAGTAAACTGTTAAAGTCATTGCTTAATATTAAGTGTAGGCTTACTGTTATGTAAGCAGTTATTCCTATGCTTAATATTAAGGCTATTATTAAAAGTATTTTTCTGTTTATTTTTTTGCTCCTCTCTAGAAATTATCCTATATATTTTCTATGTGAAAACTTAACATTTGATTGCTTGACTATCGCATAGTGCATCGTAGTGTCTATTTTTATATGACCGTAATAATCTTTGTACTTCTTCAATTGCCATTCCTTTATCTATTGCTACTGTTGCCATGGTTCTACGAAATTTATGGGGATGTGCCTTTTCAATATTTAATGACCTACCTAAATCTCGTATAAAAAATTCTATTGTTGCAGATGTTAATCTTTGGTGTGGCTTATTTCTTGAAACAAATAATGCAGGATTATCATCATCTCTAGTTTTTAAATATTCTTCTAAATGTAGTTTAGTTCTAATGTCAAAATATACTTCCTTTGTTTATTACCTTTTCCTAAAACAATACACGATCTTTCAGCAAAATTCATATCTTTAATATTTAAGTTAATTAGTTCCCCAACTCTTATTCCAGTAGAATATAATAATTCAATTATCGCTAAATCTCTAATAGTTTTACATCCCTCTCGCATTTTTTCTATTTCTTCGTCTGTAAAAGGCTCTTTTACTTGTGTTAGAGTTTTTATTTTATGTATTCTTCTTATTGGACTTTTATTAATATAATCTTCATCTTCTAGCCATTTAAAAAAGCTTGAAAATACTCGCCTAATATTATCTATACTAGTTAAGGAACAACCTCGCTCTTCTCTATAATTAGTTAAATAATGTCTTATTTCATCTGTTGTTATTTCTTTTATTGTTTTATCTATATCTTTTATAAATTTTTCTAATATTTCTCTATAATATTTAAGTGTTTTACTTGAACATCCCTCTACATTTTTTGCTGATAGAAACATTTTTAATAATGTATCATTTGAACTTCTATCTGCTATTAATTTTTCTTTATCTAGTATTAAATTTATTTCTACATTTTCTAACTTATCTTGTAATGTAGTTTTTAATTTTTTCAATTGATATGGAGTTAAATACATTACCATATCTTTCATTATTTTGTGCATAACTTCATTTTTTATCAATAGGCAATCCCCCTTTCTTTGCACGAAAAAAGAAGTACTTGCTTTTATACAAATACTCCTTATAGTTTATATTTAATTAATTTCTAGAAACTTTTGTTCTTTTACCTTATTGTAATTTGTCATTACAACCATAGTATTTATTTTATCCGTTCATTTGGACATGTTCATCTAACTTTAAATCATCTACAAACTCAATACTTATTATATGCTCATCTAACTTGCTTTCACAAAAATCAATAATACCAGCATATTGAAATTTCCAATTAGGATGAGAATCATCCTTTTTAAAGTCTATTTTAATTTGAGGTCTTCCAATATTATTCTTTATATATTCGTCAGAATAGTTATATACGGAACTGTAAAAATCTCTTAAATGTATTTTTAACATAACATCCAAAATTTGGTCTTTTTCTTTTATATATTTTTCTATAATTCCATTAGCATATTCAACAGTTTCTTCATCAAAAATATCTTTATTAATTATTATTAAGTATTCTTTACTCTCGAAAACATACTTATCCTCAATATAATATTCTTGATACCCATATTTAAAATCTTCTTTCTTCATAATTCATGTCTTCCTTTCTTGTTATAATATAAAAATTACTATTTATTTTAATTATAAAGCTATATCTTGATATCCAATTTCAATTACATTATTATTTACTAAACAAATTCCCATGCCATGTTCTCTTTCCCAAGTACAATTAAAAACAATTGATATTGCTCTTTCAGATGAATCATCCTGTTCTGGTACAGTAATTCCAATAATTTCAATCATATCAATAATTTCAGACACATCTTTTAGTTCAGGATAATCTTCGTTTTTTTCAATATCATAACCTAGTTTTTCTCTTTCACTATTATAATAATTATAACTTGCATCAATAATTTTATTTTCTATATTATTCCATTCATCAAAAAATAATCTTAATGTTTCTTTTTGTTCATCCAAATTTTTTTCTGAATCATACGAATCTATTTGAACATCAATGTTATTTGATTTTATTTTCCCAAAATTATATTGTAATTTTCCAAACCACGATTCTTCATATTTCAAATTAATTTTTAAGTTTTCATTTATTTCTAAAACTTTTTTATTGTTACTAATTTCCATTTTATTTTCTTTTGCTCTAAATGTATTAAATAATCCCATAAAATCACATCCAATCTTTATAATTTATTACTATTTTGTTTACACATTAATTATATAAAAAACCTCAATAAAATATAAATTATTAGCTATCTATGCATTTTAATTTTGTAATAATAATTATAAACTTTACTCTATTCCTACTGTTTATCAGTCATCTATATTGATAGATATTTGCTCACAAAAATAATTAGAATACTCTTCATAAACCAAATCTCCATTATGTACTTTACCCAAGGATGAAGAAATATACTGCTTCTTATCTCCAATATGGTATATTGAAAAGTCACAATAATGATTATTTATATACTTTACTTCTAAATAATCCTTTTGATTATCATTTAAATATTGATGCACTCTGTCCGAAAACTGAATCCTATATGTAGAATTTAAATTTCCATTATAATTCCCCTCAGAGTCTGTAATTCCATATCTATATTCGCTAATATACATCAATTCTTCCTTTGTAGGAATATCGCTAACTAATAATATATCTCCATACATTAGTTCAAAATTAGAATTATCACACAATGTAATTCCAAAGCCATTTTGAATATTAATATATTTAACTGATTCCCCGCTATTTATATTCATAATATAAAACACACCATCTTGAGTGAAATCATGTTTTAATTTATAAATATTTTCTCTACTTTCATAATTTGGTTTTAAAGATGCATCTACAAATGCTATTGAATATTTATAATTACCATTTAAATCTTTAATTCGTTTTTCTATTTCTTTGTATTTTTGGTCAGCTTCGTCTTTTTGACACCAAACAACAACTTCTCCTTCGATAATTAAATTATGTTTTTTTATATAGTCCTCTATATTTCCATCATAACGATCCCTAAATATGCTTAAACTAGAATTATATACATCATAATCAGTTACTCTTGTATCATATTCTGTAAAAACAGAGATTTCATTTCTACTATAATCTGTATTTAGTATTTTCTCAGCAAAATATTTATCGAAATCTGATTTTATTTGTTCCGATTGTATATCATCATAAAATTCATCATTAATTTTCAATATTGATTTACCATCTGAAAACATAATCCTATAATCAATATTTCTATCTGAAACATAAAATGCTTTTTCTATATTTTTTGCTTTATACATATCTTTAGAATATTTCTCATTTATGTAGCTTAATCCTTCTTTTTTATCTACTCTTTTTAAATTTGCACCACATCCAGTTAATACAAACATTGTTCCTGATAACATTATTATAATTAATACTATACTTAAAATTTTCTTTTTCATCTAATCGCCCCTTTTTATTTCTTTTGTTAATTTTTTATGCAATAACATCCAATTATTCAACTAAAATCATCTATATCTCTTTTTAACAAATTATTTTTCCTTAACAAAATTGTAATATCATTAATTACAATAACTTTCCAATTGTTTAATGATTTCAGTTACATCATAACCTTCATTAAAAAGTAACTCTTCTACTATATAAAACATTCCAAAAGTATTTTTATCACATATGTATACTATAAAATCATTATCAGCTATATCTATTAATGGAATTAACCCATCTATTTTACATTGATACTCTTTTTCAAAATTTTCAATTTCTCTTTTAGTTATTAATCTATGATTTTCTTCAAATAAAACAGGCTCATCACTCACATAATTTAATATTTTATTTAAATTTTGATTATTAATTTTTAATAAATTATCAAAATTTAAAGCTTTTTTATTTTTTTTATTAAATAAATTAAACATTTATATACCTCGTATAATGAACATATAACATTATACGAACTCCTTTCTTTAAAATTTTTACTTTTTTGTTATAATGTTTTTATAGACTCTGTGGACTAGTGTTTTTACCTATCGCTTGACGATTTCCTTTGGAGGCTCTAGCCACAGTTGTTTGTTTATTTGTTAATTAGTTAGATAACGCATGACGTTTTATTTAGAACGAGGCTACATTCAACAAACATTTTGTGGATCACATTGTCTAAATTTTTATTTAAAAAGGAGTAACCCTTATGATTTATATTGGTATTGATGTCGCAAAGGACAAACATGATTGCTTTGCGATGAACTCTGATGGAGAAATTTTAATTGAAAAATTAACTATTAAAAACAATTTTGATGGTTTCAATTCTTTATTCAATTCTATTTCTCAATTTAATGAAAGTTTTGAAAATATTAAAGTAGGGCTTGAAGCTACTGGTCACTACAGCAATAACATTCTTAACTTTCTGACATCAAAAGGATTTAATGTTTACGTCATTAATCCACTACAAACTAATCTTTACAGAAAAGGTCAAAGCCTTAGAAAGACCAAAACAGATAAGTTAGACGCTCATTTTATTGCTACAATGCTTATCACAGAAAACTTAAAGCCCTACTCTAATTTATCTTATCACATTTCTGAATTAAAGTCACTAGTTAGACATAGATTTCGTTTAATACAAGAACGTTCTAAGTTTAAAACATCTCTTTCTAGACTTATTACTATTGTGTTTCCAGAACTTGAAAAAATAGTTTGGTCTATTTCTCAAAATTCTGTGCTTTATCTTTTAAATGAACTTCCTTCTGTAAAAGATATTTCAGAATGTAATTTAAAACATCTTACATCTCTTTTAGAAAAATATTCTAAAGGAAAATACAGTAGAGATAAAGCCATTGAAATACGTGAATTAGCCAGAAAATCTATTGGCACTAATAGTCGTTCTTTGTCTTTTGAATTAAGACAAGTTATTCAAACTGTTTTATTCTTACAATCTCAAATTGATGATATTGACAAAGAACTTAAAACTTTAGTTGATGAACTTAACAGTCCAATAATGTCTATCCCTGGTATTTCTTATGTTTCTGCTGCTTTTATTTTAGCTGAAATTGGTGATATTAATAGCTTTGACTCTCCAGCTAAATTACAAGCATTTGCTGGACTTGACCCCTCTACATATCAATCCGGAAAATATACTGCAACACATTCTGTAATGGTAAAACGTGGTTCAAAATATTTACGTTGGGCTCTTCTTAATGCTACAAGACTTGTTTGCATGCGTGATACAAGTTTTAAAGAATACAGAGATAAGAAAATAGCTGAAGGTAAACATTACTTTGTAGCACTTAGTCATACTTCTAAAAAATTAATTAGGGTTATTTATTATTTATTAAAATCAAATAAATCTTATCAACTTTTAAAAGTAGCTTAATTTATAGTGTTTCATACCTTTTTTAAAGCATTTTTCGAAATGCTTATTTGTCATGCATTTTTTCAATGTACTAATTTTTTAAAATTTTTTAAGAAAAACTATTGACATTCATATAGTTAGTCTCCAATATATTCTACATTAAATTTTTTTCTAATTCGATTTCATCTCTTAAAGGAATATTGTTTTCTCCAATCAATGGTACATTAGGTTTTACTTTTCTTACTTCTTCCATAGCATTTGGATATAATTTTGTTAGGCAATATTCTCTTTTTTGATAAAATTGTAACGCTCTTAAATTACTATTTATTTAACAATAAAATTTAAGAACTTGACCTTCAAAATATTTTTTCCATTTTGCTAAAATAAAAAAACAGTTATCATTTACTACTTTTAAAATCTTTTTCAAATCTCTTTCATTTTGTGCAAAGTCTAATACTTGTTCATCTAAAAGTCTTAAATCAACAATTCCTAATTTATAAACATTCCTCTTATTTACTCTCTATAATTCCTTTTAATTTTTGACACGAAAAATTGTCATCATCATAGACAATTCCATTTTGTATATTTTTTAACACATTTTTTATACGCTCTATGGTATTGCATGGTAAATTATCTATATCAAACCAATTTAAATCGTCACACTTTTCTTTTTCCATTATTTTAGGAGTTCCTTCATACTTTTGAGTAGTAAAAAATACGTGCATATAATCTTCGTTATATGCATGTATAATAGAAACTAATTCTAAATCTTTAGGTTTTACTTTGATACCTATTTCTTCTTCACATTCTCTAGCCATAGCCATTGTTAATGATTCACCAGCTTCTAAATGTCCGCTACATGCCATATCATATTTACCATCCATATATCCTGTATTACATCTTTTTTGAAGTAACACTTCCTTCTTTTCATTTTTTTCTCTTGTTAATACTAAAAAAACAGCAATTTTGCTTTCATATCTCTGTTTCATTTAAATTTACCTCCTGAATTTGTTATTTTTTTATATTTTGTTTACATGTATTCTCTACAATCTTTCTATCCACTAATTCTTATTTATTATTGTCTACATATTTTTCAGAATCTAATACTATAAATTATTTACTATATCTTACTATTATCTTTAATTAATTGTAAGTTACTTTGCTTTTTTCTTTTGTATTATTTTCCTTACAATGAATACTATAATAGATACAATGAAAAATCCAATGGTATAGTTTACAAAAATATCTTTATATGCCGAAGACGCTAATTCAGCAGTTAATCCCCTAAACCAAACATATAAAAAAGCCAATAGCATTGTCGGTACATATACCACAACTAACTTAATTGGAAAATTCTTAATATGTATATATCTTATTAAAGCATATGCTATAACCACAATCAATGTAATGATTGCACGGTCTAATTCATGCCAATTTCCAGAAGGGTCTTCATATATCCCTTTCGAAAGATAAGAAATACTATTTACTATTGTTGCACTTGTGTATAATCCACAATATATTAACAACGAATCCTTTAAACCTTTGCTCCATATATTTTTCATTTTCATTACCTCCGTGAAATTCAAGTTTTCTATTCCATACATATTACTATTTGGTTTAGTAATTTTTTATTTTTTCTTCCACTAATATTTTAACAAACATATCCCATTTTGACAAGCGTTCCAACCTCATAAATTCAAATTTCTTCCTCCCAATTCCAAGATGAACTGTTTCTCTTATTTAATGCTATTTCTTTTTTTGCTTGTTTAGATAACTGTTTCTTAAATCGTAATTCATAAAATCTAGTTAACTTTTTCTGATTCTCTGCTTGATAATATAATGCAGTTAATATCCTATCTAATAAATCTCGACTTTCATTACTATATTTTACATATGTAACTAACTCATTTGTATTTAACCACTTTCGTTCAATATCTAATATTTGATTTCCTATTAATTTTATTATTTCTTTTTCAGCATCTTCTTTGACTTTTTCTTTTGCTTGGTTTAATTTATCTGTATCCGTATATTGAAACTCTAATAATTTTTGTTTCGCCTTTATATATTTTTCTATTTCAATTTGGCATTGAACTGATGATTCAATAATTGTTTTAGAAATATTATCAACTTTTTCTATTATTTCAGGATACCTCATTAAATATTGGTATTTTATACTTCCACTAGTTAATTGCAAATCCTTTTTTAAATCAATCAACATATCAACAATATTTTTTACATCTTTATCTTTAAATATATTTCTAATTCTTCGTGATTGATTGAAATCTTTTTCATACTGCATCAAATCTTTTAATGTCTTTTCATCAGTATTGATTTTTTTCAATTGTTGTAATATATAATTTTCTGATGTTATATTTTTCTTTGCTAAATCTTTTTCTTGATATATTGGCAGTAAGTCTTCTCTAAAAACATCGTTTGTAAACTCATTTCTTAATTTATTTATTTCTGAATATTTCACAAAGTAATTTATCTTTGGCTTTTTACTCCATATAAAAAATTGAAAATGAGGATGTCCGTCTTCGATATGTACTGCACCTAAATATTGCAAATCTTCTAATTTTATATTCATTTTTTTAGCAATACTTGACAATCTATTTTCTAAAAGTGTTTTCCATTTTTCTTGTTCATAATATCCTAATCGTTCTGCATCAAATTCTCTTAAAGATAAATAACCTCTATATATTGGAACTTTATTTTCAGCAAGTGTATTTATATGTTCTATAATTAGATTTAAATCATTTTCATTTTGAATATTTGGAAATTCTTGCACCTCTCCAAATAATCCGTGTGTTGTATTTGGATTTCTAATGACATATTTGCTATTTGCAATGTAATCTGTATAATTCTTATGCATAAATAATGTTGTTCTTTTATTTGGATTATATGCTTTAAATATAAAAATTAAATTACTCATTTCTATATATCCCACCTAAATTATAGAAATCCATTAATTCTTCTTTTGATATATCTTCTACTTTTCTACTTACAAAATAATTTGCTTTTTCTCTTGCACTTTTTAATATTTCAACATATTCTTTATGAAGTTCATCTCCCATAATTCTTTTCATAACTTCACCCATTATGTAAGTATTTAATGCACTTATTCGAACATTATTTGCATATAATTTTCTTTGTGAATTTATAAATCCTGCTAATTTATATTCAATACATTTATCTATTTGTTGAAGAATTACTTCCATATTATCTTTATAAATTTGTAAATTTAATTCTTTATCAATACCTGCTCTAATTAACTCTGATGCATTAGTATATGAACTTTTTGCTACTACATTATAAATCATTTCTTTTTTATTTTTTGGAATTTTTACAACTATTTTTACAAACTCTTCTTTATCTTTCTTCTCCAAATACTCCCTCCTGTTCTTTCCCTAAAATCAGTTCAAAATTGCCTATCAGCAATTTTGCAGGAACAGGGAGTCACCCCGACTCCCGATAACTGCCTAAAAGCGTGGCTTTTAGCTAGATTACAATTTTAATAATGGGTGACTATCAGTCACCCATTATATATTGCTTATTTATTCAAATTCTTCCTCTTCTTCGTGTTCTTTTTCTTTTGTCATTTCAACATACTCACTAATAATATTAAAAGCATCATCATAACTATATGATAAAGTTGCTCTCTCAATCATCTCTCTAGATTGCTCATACATATTATTTTGTTTTAATGCTTTTGATGTCATACTTATTATATCTCGCATATCACCATATGCTGAATAAATGTTGACTTTTGGTTTATAATTTTCAACATTGCCATTTAAATTTTTACTAGTTTCTTTTTTCATTTTTTCTGAAATATTAAGATATTCATTGGCTATAGGTTTAAATCTACCATACTGAAAATCGTTTCTTAATTCATACATCATTAAATGTATTATTTCACTTATTTGATTTGAATCTAATGACATTGATTCAACCCTTTCAATTTCTTCTTTTTGTTTTTCTGTTCCAAAATACATATTAAGTGGAGTATCTTTTACATATCCTAATGTCATAATAGAGTGAGCCAATGCCTCTCGATATTCTGTATCTAGATAAGCATCATAAAGACTTTGTCTTATTCCTTTTATTGTTATTTTATTCTTTTTCAACTTAACCCCTCCTACTCATATTCGTCCTCTTCTTCTAAACTTTGTTCATCTATTATCTCAACATATTCACCTATAATACTTAGTGCTTCAGAATAACTTTTTGAATTAGTTACCCTATCAATCATTTCTTTTGATTCCACTTGCATTCCATTATGTTTTAAAGTTCTAGATGCCATTCCCATTAGATTAAAAATATTTCCGTCTGCACCAATCAATGCACATTTAGGTTTATTTTCTAATTCTAATTTACTAATATTTTCACTGTACCAGTTTTCAAATTTATCCCATTCTTCTTTTTTATAATATATATCCGATAACAGTAAATTTTTATTTTCTTCTAAATATTTTTCTATTGCATTGTATTTTCTTTGACCTATTTCTTTTCTTATTTTTTCATAATCTTGTAATATGCTCATTATTCAAACTCCTCCTCATCTTCTTGTTCGTTTTGTTTAGTTAAAACATTTTCTACTATTCTATTTGTAACTCTAATTGCATTTTCATTAAATAATCTTTGCCAAGCCCCCTCTTGTCTAGACCAATGAAAACCATTACTTTTTAATGCACTCCTTATTTCTTCACTTGGTTTAGAATCAAATAAAAATTGAATACGATTTATTTCTTTATTTCGTACAACTTTTCCTCCTGTAAATTCTATATCGTTAAATTCTATTTGTTCTAATTTTTCTAGACTTTCAATTCTTCTTTTTGCTTCTCTAATAGTTGCTCCAATATTTTGTAGCTGCCAACCTGTATGATTTTCATCAGCTTTTATAAGCTGTCTTTGTTTTTCTAAATACTCTAATTTTTCTTTTAATTTTTCAATTGCATTTGGGTCATCATTATAAATAATCTTACTATTTTCAATAGTCTGTGCTTTATTTTTATAATACTCACTTTTTTTATCTTCTTCTATTGATTTTCTCGTATCTTCCCAAGCTCTTTCGTGTAATCTTCTTGCTTTTCTTTCAGAATGATGTCCTACTATTATAGGTTGTCCGTGGTGTATTTGCTAAAATCCTATGTGCAGTAGAATTCATATATTGACTTGATTTTTCTTCTGCTTTTTTTGATAATTCTTCATATTTTAATTTTCTTGCTTCTTGTCTTTCTTCAAAATCTGCTCTTCCTCCCATTGTTTTTCGCTCTCCTTTCCAACTATTACTAAACAATGTAAAATTATTGCAACAGTTCCTCCAACCATTGCTCCTGTTATAAATCCAGTTAAAAACATCTTTCTTTCCTTTCCAATAAAAAAAGACTTATGCTATTAGTGTTGTAGTTTAACTCTTGTTCAACTCTAATTACAAGTCTTTTTATATTTGTTTTACTTCTTCCCAACTAAATTCTTCTCTTCCAAAATGACCATAGTTTGTTGTCTTTGAAAATATTGGTTTCTTTAAATTTAAATATTCAATTATACCATTTGGTGTTAAATCAAAGTTTTCTTTTATTATATTAATTATTTTATTTTCTGGTATTATATTTGTTCCAAAACAGTTTATGTATAATGAAATCGGCTGTTCTAGTCCTATGCCATAACTTACTTGTATTTCACATTTTCTAGCTAATCCGTTTATAACAATATTTTTTGCTATATGTCTTAACATATATGATGCTGACCTATCAACTTTTGTTCCATCTTTTCCTGAAAATGCACCACCTCCGTGATGAGCATATCCTCCGTATGTATCTACTATTATTTTTCTACCAGTTAATCCTGTATCTGCTACTGCTCCTCCAACTACAAATCGTCCTGTAGGGTTTATTATAAATTTAGTTTGGCTATCTAGCATATCTTCTTCAACTATTGGTTTTATTACTTTTTCTAGAATATCATTTTCTAGAATATCCATATCCGCACTTTCTTCGTGTTGTGTAGATATTAAAATTGTATCTATTCTAAATGGAAAATCATTTATATATTCTACTGTAACTTGTACTTTTCCAGCTGACTTCAAATATGGAATTATTCCATCTTTTCTTACTTTGGTTAATCTTTGTGCAAGTTTATGTGCAGTATCTATTGCATATGGCATTAAATTTTGGGTTTCATTACAAGCAAAACCAAACATTATTCCTTGATCTCCTGCTCCTCCAATATTTACTCCCAATGCTATATCTCCACTTTGTTTAGTTATATTAGTGTCTATTTCACAAGTTCTATAATCCATATTGTATCTAGCATCGTCGTAATCTACTTGTTTTAATACCTTTCTTACTATTTTTTCTACATCTATTATTGCATTTGATGTTATTTGACCTGCTACTGTAACTTTGCCATTTGATATAAATGTTTCTATAGCAACTCTTGAATTTTCGTCTTGCTCTAAACAAGCATCTAAAATAGAGTCTGAAATCAGATCGCATACTTTATCTGGATGCCCCTCTGTTACAGACTCACTTGTTAAATAATATTTTTTATAATTCATACGTTTAAAATTCCTCCTTTTAATTCGCTTCACAATCAATTCTGTGGCATTTTTAGTCTCAATATGGGATGTTATCCCAAGTAAATCCTTTCATTCTATATTTTTTTACTTCTTTTGTATAAAGCATAAACACTTTTTCTTTACTGTATTTTGTAATATATTTATAAAAAGATAATAGCTCTTGTATTATGTTTTGTTTATACTTAGTTCCTATATCCGAATAATTTAAATATTCGTTATCTACATATATAGAAGCTATTCCATCAATTAAAATACTATATAATACTTTTTTCTCATAAACACTAAAATTATCAAATTCTTTGATTTGACTTTTGTTTTTATGCTCTATAAACAATAACACTAATGATGATATGCTTTTTATAACTTCTTTATCTACAGTTTCAAAATCGTGTAAATATACTAAATTATCTGCTAATATATTTACTAATATTATTTTTGAATCTTCACTCATTTTATTATAATAATTTTTTATTTTTATATTTTCCATTCTTCCTCCTCACTTTTTTCCAAAAAAATGAAGTACACATAATGTACTTCATTTTTTGGAAAGAACCAGTTATTCTATTATTTTTTGACCTATCCACCACATACCACCTTGCGATTTCAGATCTTTATTTTTTTAATTTTTTTACTTTTTTTTATGTTTTTTTAACATTTTTTCAATTTTTTCTTTTTTAAAAAAGTCAGTATTTTCAAGGTTTACAAGACTTATTTAAGACATAGCAACGATACGCATTCAACGTGGCTAGTAAACGGAAACATATCCACCGGCTGAACTTCTTCTATATCATACATTTCTTCCATCACAGCTAAATCTCTCACCATAGTAGCTGGGTTGCAACTAATATAAACTACCTTATTAACTTTAAGTTTCATAATATTATCAATAGTATTTCTATCCAAACCTTTTCTAGGCGGATCTACAATAACTACAGATGGTTCTACTTTTTCTTTTTTAATCAATTGATCAAATGCAAATTCCACATCTCCACAAATAAAATCTATATTATTAACATTATTTAATTTTGCATTTTTATAAGCATCTTCTATAGCTTGACTTACAATTTCAATTCCATATACTTTTTTAGCATATTTTGATGCAAATATTCCTATCGTTCCGATTCCGCAATATAAATCACATACAACATCATCTTTAGTTATATTAGCTTTTTCTATTGCTATATTATATAAAGCTTCTGCTTGCACAGGATTTACCTGATAAAATGACATTGGAGAAATTTTGAAAATATAATCTCCTAATACATCTGTTATATATCCTCTTCCAACTATTGTTTTATTTTTATCCCCCATTATTACATTTGTATTTTTTGTATTTATGTTTTTTATAACTGTTTTTACATTTGGAAATCTATCAATTATATTGTTTGCAAGTGTTAGTTCATTTGGAATTTCTTTTCCGTTTATTACAATTATGCACATTATTTCATTAGTTTGAACTCCAACTTTTGTAATTATATGTCTTACTAGACCTTTTTGCTTTTTTTCGTTATATACACTTATATTGTTTTCTTTTATGTATTCCAATATATATTTTGCAATTTGGTATGAGACTTCTTTTTGAATTTGGCAATCTTCTATTGGTATTATTTCATGAGTTCTTTTTGCAAATACTCCAAGTACTTTATTTCCATCTTTGTCTGTTCCAATTGGATATTGTGCTTTATTTCGGTAATTATATGGATTTCCCATTCCTAATGTTTTTTGCACTTTTATATTTTTATTTAATGTTTTATTAACTAAATTTTGGACTTTTTGTTGTTTTATATTTAAGGTTTCTTCATAGTCAATATGTCTTAAATTGCAACCTCCACATCTTTTATATGTTGGGCAATCTGGAGTGCATCTGTTTGGTGATTTTTCTAATATTTCTACCAATTTTCCAAATGCATGTGATGATGTTACTTTTACTATTAATATTTTGCATTTTTCTCCTTTTATTGCTCCATCTACAAATATTGTGAAATTGTCTATTTTTGAAATTCCTTCTCCTTCAAATCCGTTATCTATTATTTCTACTATATACTCCTTATTTTTTTGAACAGGAATATCCATTTTTATACACCTCTTTTTTTATTTTTTTATTTTAGTGTGTTTTTCTCTTTTCGCGTAGGAATATTATACCATAATGTGTCTAATCGTGTCTAGTACAATAAAAAACAGAGTTTTTGACTAAAAATATATAATTTTGTAAATTTGATATATTTTTTAATCAAAGCTCTGCTTGTAATGTCTATTTTTCTTATTTTTTATCGACATCTTTTTTGTCTTCTTCATTTTCTAAAATTTCATCTATGTCGATTTTAAATTTTTCTAGTATGTCGATTCCGTCATCTAAACCTAAGTCTTCAAAATATTTTTCTCTCATTTTGTCTCCTTCGTAATATGTTATATATAACATATATTATATATTTTTTTACAATAATATACCCCGGCACTTTATTTGCATTACCAAAAGAATTAAATCTATGTTCTTTTACACTTGCAATTTAAATTTTTATACATCTAACAAATTTCTTTTATTTAGAACATCTTCTAGGTATTCACCTTGCTTCATCCAAATTACATTCTTATCACTGCTTGGATAATCTCTATTATATGCATTTGTTATATTTGATACAAAATCATCATTATTTCCTCTTTTTTTACATCTTTCAATTATTTCATCTAGCATTTTTCTCTCAGGCCACACAGTATAATACTCATTATTATTTTTTTCAAGTAAATCAATCATCTCTTTCTTGCCTGCTATTAAAACAATCTTTCCATTTTTGCAATTTTCAATTATAGCATTATAATAATTAAGTGGATAATCTGGATTTTTTATTCTTGTTTTTAAACCTTTTCTTTGCTCTTCTGGGATATTCGCCATTTGCGAATCTATTATATATTTATAGTTAGCTGAATCTAAATCTACAACATTTTCATATTTTTTAGCAAGTGTACTTTTACCAATTGCCTTAAATCCCGCTATTATTATTCCATTTTTCATATATTTATATCCTCCAGTTCCGTTTATAAAATTATTATATAAACATAGTTAATAATTTTCAATATAAATTATTAACTTTTTATAAAATATTTATATTACATTAATTATATCTAAAGTTCCAATTTTATTTTCCAACATATTTTTTATTGGTTGTTTTGCAATACTTATATCTCTTAACTCACTATCCATATTATTTAAAATCTCATTTATTTCAAACCATTTAACATTTAAAATTTCTTTAGAATCAATTTTTATTGTTTCATTTAGTAATTTTGCTACAAAAATTATAAAAACCACTACATTATCTTCTAATACCTTATTCGCTACTGTTGCTATTCCTGTTAGTTCAACATCACAACCAGTTTCTTCTTTTATTTCTCTTAAAGCCCCCTCCATTATAGTTTCATTTGTTTCTAAATGGCCTGCAGGAATACTCCATTTTCCATAACATTTTTCCTTTCCTTCTTGAACCATTAATATTTTTCCTTGATTTTCAATTATTCCACCAACTATTATTTCCATAAGAACCTCCTGTTTAATTATATATATATGATTTGTTTTAATCTAATATAGTTTTTGTTTTTTTTCAAGTGTTTGATTACAAATTTTATAAATTATTGCAAGTGAAATTTAAAGATAAGTTCTTTTGTAATATTGTAACTTATCTATATTTTTTTAAA
Organism: Clostridia bacterium; assembly: GCA_017625035.1. Taxonomy (GTDB): domain Bacteria; phylum Bacillota; class Clostridia; order TANB77; family CAG-508; genus CAG-492. The sequence continues at coordinate 31,667 of JAGALX010000002.1, read as the reverse complement.
AATTCTTCTAATTCATCTTCATTTGCAAAAATTTCTTCAAAAATGTTATATAAAGTATCTGTTGCTTCATATTCTCCTATTGCATAGCATTTTTTGCCTAATCCATATGCAATTCCAGATTCTATGTGTGCTGCTTTTCCTGCTGGTAAAACGAGTAATAAATTTTTAGAGCTTTTTTCTCCTTCTAAATCATTATGAAATAAATTTAAAACAATATCACTCTTTAATCCTAGCGATTCAAATTCTTTTTGTTTTTCTTCTGGAGTTTGATTCTTATTTCCATATCCCCAGTCATCTTCACTTTTTAAGAAACAATAATAAGATATATTGTATTTATCAAATATATTACATATTTTAAGAATATTTTCTTTATTTCTAGCTCTTCCAGCTATAAAAAATTCATATTTATTTTTCAAACTTAGCCTCCTATAAATTATACTTATTATTCATCAATGATTTTTATCATTTTATAAATTTATTTTAGTTAAAACTGCCTTCAAAGCATTATATCTATAAGTATTATTTAATATTTTCTCATCACTTATATCAGAAAAAGCTTTATCTGTTCCATCTAAAATAAAAACAGAATAAAAATATGGTTTCTTTAGCTGTCCCATAATTGTATCAGCTATTTTTCCATTGCTTTTTCCTATTTCTTGAAAATAATTTCCATTAGACATCATACAAGTAACAGCACATTTATAATAAGCTGATTTATTAGATTTGTCTTTTAAATCTCTTAATAATTTTATTACACACTGATGTTTTGGTAATTCAGGTTTTTCTTTTAATTCATCATCTGCATATCTTGCTGTATAAATTCCTGGTTTTCCATCTAATGCTTCACAAAATAATCCTGCATCATCAGTAATTATAGGATATTGTATTCCATTTTCTTTACAAAAAGAATATATTGCATTAGCTTTTATTAATGAATTTTCTTCTATTGTATTACCATTTTCTTCAATTTCGCCTCTATCCCATCCTATATCATTCATTCCTAAAACTTCGATATTTAATTTTAAAGAATTTATGATATTTTGTAAGTCTTCAATTTTTCTTTTGTTTGTAGTACCAAATATTATTTTCATTTACTTGCTCTCCTTAATTTTAATTGCTATTTCAATTGCTTCTTTATTTCCAGGTAAAAAATTATAATTATCTAACTCATCTTTTTTTACCCATTTATACCCATTTATTTTATAATCTTGTCTATTAATATGTTCTTCATCAGCTAGTTCACACATATAAAAAAAGATAACAGTATGTTGCTCGTAGTCTGAATATTGCCACATACTTACTTTTGAATACGGAATTATTTCATTTACCTTTACATTATAACCAGTTTCCTCAAATAGCTCTCTTTTTACTGCATCTTCCGGTGTCTCACCAAACTCTATTTTCCCACCAGGAACTTCCCATTTTTCATTAGCATCATCTAAAATTTCTTCTTTTCTATTATCAATTAGAATTTCATTTTCTTTATTAAATAAAATACCTTTAAATACGAATATTGTACGTTTTTCCATATGTTTTTTCTCCTTCATCTGATTTTGATTTATGTAATTGTAGTAGAAATCATTTGACATTTTTTCTTGTACTATGTCATTTGACCCCTTCCCAATGACATAGTCATCATAATCATTTAAAATAGTTAAATTATCATTTTTTTTATCCATTATATAATTTCGAGAGATTGTCGTCATATGAGTAGGGATGTATTTTTTATTAGGATTATTTCTACAAATATTTTCAATATTATCACATCCAAGATGATAAATATTCCCCTTTAAATAACACATATCTATAATTGTTAAATAAGACTCATCTATAATTTTCAAAACATTCTCACACAAAGAAGCATCTCCTGTAAATCCAATTTTACAATTATTTTTTTCTAATGTATATCCATAGCAATCACTTATATTTCCATGAGTTACCTCATATGATTTAATAGTGTATTCTACTAAATTGTGTAAACTTCCATTTTCTACTTCAATAAAATTAATACCTGTATTCTTTTTTATTGTTTCAAATGAATCGCCATCATTCATATATTTATCATATAGCTCTTTACAGTTTGCTTCTATTCCTTTTGGTCCATATACAGTTAATGTTCCTTCTTTATATTTGAATGTTCTTGTTAATAAAAAAATTGGCAAATCTAAAAAGTGATCCATATGAAAATGAGTAATGAGCACAGCTTGTATTTTATTTATATCTATGTCGTTTTTTAGCATTGCTTTTACTGTTCCATTTCCACAATCAACTAAAATTGTTTCATCTATTAACGTACTTGCACTATTTTGCTTCGCTCCTATAGCTCCTGTACCTATCATTTTAATTTTCATATTATTTCCTCCGCTATAATATCACTGTTGACGGGTTAAATGACATACTTCTTATATTCTCCATTTTTTGAAGCTAATTTTAGAAAATCATCATATATGCTATTTACTTCAAATTTTTCAAAATAAGCACTTATCATTCCAGTAGTACACTTATGTCCTGCTATTAAAATATTAACATCTTCATTTTTATATTTTTCTATTATTTCATTAATAAAACTTAAAATTCTTTTTTTGTAATCTGATACATTTTCAACACCATCATAAATACTCATGTCTGGTACAATCCCTGTCATTTTTATTTCTGATATTAACATTCTATCTGCTGTTCCTAAATCATACACATCTAATCTATTATCTATTATTGCTTTCTTTTTTGAAACGATTTCAGCTGTTTGTATAGCCCTTTCTTGTGGTGAAGAAAATACCAAGTCAAAATTTACTTTTTCTTTTTCAAATTTATCTTTTAACTCATTTGCTTGTTTAATTCCTATTTCATTTAATGGCTCCCCTTTTCTGGCTTGTACTTTTCTTTCTGCATTTAGTTTTGTTTGTCCATGTCTGACAATATATATATTCATAAATTATCCTCCTAAACTTATTTTTTATCAACATAGATTATTCCTCTCTATTACACATATTGCTCTAATATTCTCTCTAAAAAATTCCATGGTCCTGTTTTGTCTGTCAAGCCTTCATAATTGTTCGAAATTCTTTCTAGTAATTCTTTTTTTGAGAAATATCGTACTTCAGATACTTCTTCTATTTGTATTTTTATATCTGAAATATCGATATTTTTTGTAATTAAATAACATTCATTATAATGTTTATTTATAATATCTCCTTGTTTATTTATTGATGTAGAGCCTACTAAATATTTAATATCATCATCATTTATTTCAATTCCTAATTCTTCTTTTACTTCTCTTATTAGAGCTTGTCTTCCAAATTCTCCTGCGTCTACATGCCCACCAACTGTTACATCCCACATATTAGGCCATAACTTTTTGTTACTACTTCTTTTTTGTAATAAAATGTTTCCTTTTTCATCTATAATAAAAGCATATACTGCTCTATGCCATAGTCCTTTTTTATGGCATTCTTCTCTTGTAGCAATTTTCCCTGTAAATTCTCCGAGTTCGTTTAAAACATCCAATTTTTCTTCCATAAACTCCTCCTTAAAATTTGTTAAGTTAAACTATATATAAATCGTCAATAAAAATAACGTTTATTAATATCTATTTTTTATCCAACTTAAAATCAAATCTCCTATTTCATATTCCTTTGAATCATAAAAATGATTTGCACCATTTATGATTTTATACTCAAAATCTTTACATCCTTTTGCTTTTGATTTTAATAAATCTAAATGCAAATAATATTCTAATTCATCTGAACCAGAAAAAGTAAATATTGGAACATCTATTTTTTCAAACTGTTCCCATTTTTCTGGATTTGATATTACTGGCAAATTATTAAGGTTAGAATTTTCGTTATACCAATTGTAATAAGTTTGCGAACTCATATACATATAGTCTTCTATCATTTTATGTAAGAATTTTTCTGGCTTTCAATTATCTATATTTTCTTTTGCTTCATTAAGCAAATCTTTATAATCTTTTTGAACTGAAAAATGTGACCCTAACATATCTGGTGCACTTGCTAAAATAATCCCTATAATATTAGGATGTTTTTTATAATAGTAATATATAACTTTGTTACAACCATAACTATGTCCTAATAATATTATTCTTTTATATCCTAATTCTTTTGCTTTGTTAATTGCTAAATCAATATCATAAATACAATCTTCAAATATTTCATACATACACCCGTATCTTTTAAAAGAGCCGTCTTGCATTACTATATCATTTTCTATAGAATGCCCTCTATTATGTTCATATATAAAACCTATATCGTTACTTGACAGCATTTGACCCCAAATAACTGCAAAATAATTATTTACAATTGTTTGACACATTCCATGTATGCAAATAACACATATATCTTTTTTTTCACTGTTAAAATGAATCATTGGTAGTCTCAAACCATCTTCTGTATAAGTATTATTTATAAATTCCATATTGTATTTAATCTCCTTAAAAAAATTTTTTCATTAGCATTATATCAGATATTCTATAATAAAAAAACACTCTAATATATTTTTTGCTCTATTATTTATATTATCTTTTATTTTTATTTATCTACATTTTTTAGAATTATTTTATTCTCTTTTTCTAATTGTTTTAAACTTTTCTTAGGTGTTGGCAAATCTTCTGGCATAGTTCCGTCCTGCCTCTTTAATCGCTTTTCTAACTATTTTTCCAATTTTATTATGAGTATCACAAGCTTTATTTTCGGTATTTACTTTATCTCTTTTTAATCTTGATTCTGTCTGCGTAATACGAAATAGATTAGCTGCAAGTTCTTCACTTCCCATATTATCTAAAATATCTTCTCTATATCTTAATCCTTTTCTTTTTGCAATATCGTCAGCTGTTTCTCCATTATATAAACCTTTATATCCCGCATTGTGAAATTTATCAAAATTTTTAACTCCTGCTTTTTTTGCAGTTTGATTAAGTGAATAATTTCCTTTTCTTGTTAAATCTCTTTGACAAAATCTTTTTTCATCTTCGGTTAGCATACTATATTCTTTTTCGTTAATTTCTTGTTTTCTGGTTTGAACTGCAAAATATGTTTGAGCAAGGGCAATTACTTTTTTTCTACTATCTCCATTTTGTGCTATTAGATAGCATGCATAACGAGTTAGTTTATAATCTTTTATATTTTTTGTTGCGCCCTTAGGCATTTGTATCGTTTTGTCGGCGCCGACAAAATGGTCTAAAGCATTGATATCACTATTCTGGCACGATTTTTTGGCTTTTTGTATTACACCTTCAAATTTTCGCCATTCCTTATAATCTAGAACTAACTGCAATTCTCTAGCATACCAATATTCGATTCCATTCCCATCAATATGTTTGATATCTTCAAAATTCTGATTATTATAATTCTCATTTTTTCTAATTCATTCATTTAAAATCATCTCCTATTCTTATCATGAAATTTGAGATATTATATCAAACATTTGTTTTGTAGTCAAGTATTCTCTGCAAAATAAAAATTTTTCTTGCTTCATTTCACCAAAATTACACCAAGAACAAATAAAAAACCTTGATTTAATTAAAAATCAAGGTTTTTTATTTGTTCTTGGTGCCGTCGACGTAGACATTTACAACTCGTTGGCTCTCTTGACGAATGACTAAGTAGTCATTCAAGTTATAAATATATTAACAAATTATTTTATAAAAATCAAGTAATTTTCCAAAAAAAGTTTTTACAAACATCTGTTTATTTCTATTGCTTTATTGAAAAATGTATGTTATACTAACTGACATAGGAAATGAGAATAAGCAGATGTGGTTTTTGCCACCAATTTTTACGAATCTTCGTAGGAAGGGTGGTGATGTTTATGGTTAAAGTTATACTATTTTTTATAATATCCTTAATGTTATCTTTAACATTAAACGTTGCCTTGACAGCAGTTCTGTATAAGAACTGGGTTGATAAGCAACTACATAAATAAAAAAAGCTCACATCTGTACTTTGACGAGTAGATGTGAGTTTACACATTTTCTTGGCAAAACCACGTTTGTGGTTTCTCCGTTTCCTATATTTATTATACACAGGTTTTTCTTAAATGTCAAATACAAATAGTTATTTTAGGCATTCTTTATTACATATCGTATCTGATTTTTATCAATAATTTTTATCCAATCTAATAAAGTTTGTTGTTTTATAAGTATTCTAGCAGTAATTTTATTTTTTTCCTTATCTTCTAATAACATATAATCATCGTCAAAAAAATATGTATTAGCATGAGCAAATGAATTTCTAATATGTCTAAATAAACAATTAATTCTATTTTCAGTAGAATCTATTTTTACATTTTCGTTTTCATCAATAGACAAACTATACGATTGTTGTAATACAATTTTAGGATTATCTACATATATAATTTCATTTGAAAGTTGAATTGATTTCAATGTATCTTTTATAGTGTTTGACCTTATACAGTATAATTTTTTAACTTTTGCACTTTCTAGTATCTTGTTTTCTATTTCTACAAAATCAAAATGTCCGTTTTTTAACTTTTTCCACCCATAGTCTTCAAGAGTTATTGATAAACCACTTTGACCTGCAATAGATCTAGTTACATAAAAATCAAGTAACATAGCAATTTGTTCATATGTAAATCTTGAATCATATATTGATTTTTTGTAACTATTTATGTTAATCATCTTATCATTCATATTAACACCATTTTATTCTTTATATAAAATCCAATATGGAACATAGTCTACTGTATATGTATAAAAAATAAATACATTGTCTGATGCTTTCCTAACTTCAAATTTAGTATCTTTTCTTGACTCAGGAAAATAAAGTGTATCTTCAATCATTTTATATTTCCATTCGCTTATCTTATCACTATCATACAATGAATAATCAGCAGTTGTTTCAGTTTTAAATGTTATTTTGTAATCTTTTTTCTCTTCAATATAGTATTTAGCTTTCCAAGTTCCAGATAATTCATTAAGAAAATTACTGCTATCAATTTTTTCAAATCTATCACGATTACTTATAAAATATGGATATGACCCCTCATCCCAAGAAACATTTCCATCTCCACCAGTTCCTCCAAATAATTCTATTTGCTTTTTTAACTCTGCGTCATTAAAAGTTTTTGTTGTTGCATATCCATCTGCAATAAAAGCATTATACAATACAGGTGACGATGTAACATTATTTAATTGTCCTAATACTGTAATATGCATATCTTTACTTAATTTAGCAAGATCTTCAGTTGGCATATATATATCAATATTCTTTGTGTATCCATTAACACTTCTTCTATAACTAAAATGGTCTGTACCAATGTTCATTACATTCACTTTTATTTTATACAATTTTGAATCATATTTTATTTTTGCATTTGCTTCGTTGTTAGAAATATCATACCATAATTGTTCCAAATCCAATACAGGTGTCTTATCTACTAATTCTGTTCTAATTATTTTTTTTCTTTCTTCAAATTTATCATCGTTAGCAATATAAATAGATTCTCCATTTTTAGAAACAATTTTATATTCATTGCCTTCATTAGTTAAATTAAAAGATAAATTTTGTTCTTGCTGATTATATGATTTGAAAAAAATATTTATTGAGTCATCTTTAATTGAATACTTCATATCATAGTCTATGTATTTACCACTGCCATCTTTATTAAATAATAATGTTCTTGAGTTACCAATAGCATCTTTCCATTGATAATTAGTTAACAGATTATTGATTCCATTATTATTCTTTAATAATAAAACTATTAAAAGAGTAATTACTACTAAAACAGATATGGATATTCCAACAATAATTTTCTTTTTCATTTATACATCTCTCCTTTTTTGGTTATTTTATCATAAATAATAAAAAAATACAATAATTTGTAACATACTAGTTAACTTCTCTCAAATTATTTATTTGTATTTTTTTCTACACATATATTAATTCATTTAAAACTATTTCTTCTGCTTGATTCTTAATAGCATTCATTGTTCCAACCCAATAAAGCATATCTGTATTTTTCATTTCTTCGGTTAAATCGCTGCTAGTTTTTAGTTGTTTAATAATTTGCTCAACCATTAATGTAGCTTGTTCTTGAATTTCTTTTAGATGAGTGTTTAATGTACCATCTAAAAGCATTATTGAATAGTCAGCTTTTTGATGCTCCTTTAGATAATTTAATCTCATTCTGCCATATTTATTAAGAGTTATCTTTTCTTGTTTTGGCATTGTAAGATTTGGAGTATAATAATCTCCTTCTAACTGATATTCAATTCCTGTTTTTTCATCTATTTTTGTTTTTGGTAATTCATTATTCATTATTTTTTTCTCCTTTTAATCTTTTTATATGCATTTCTTTAGTTTCTTTTAATGCTTTACAAATATACGTAAAATCTTCAACTCCTTCTGTCGTAAAAATCCAAGTTGTATCTGCTAAATCCCTAATCAAAATATTTAGAGAATTTTTTATTACTTCCAACAATTTTTCAATTTCTGCATAAGTTATAGTATTTTCTTTAAATAATTTGCTTACATCGCTGTAATATTCTTCATCATTATGTGCCAAAAACTTATTTCTAATAGTATCTAAATTACTAATAGCTTGTTTATGAATTCTTAATTGGTTCTTAATATTTTTAATATCCTCTAGAATATTTACTTCTTCAGTTTCAAATGAAATTACTTTTTCATCACATATATAATCTCTTCTATGTTCAGTCGGAAAAACATCATTATTATAACCACATAATTTCACAAGATTTAATATGTTTTTATCTTCATTTTCTAAAAGCATCTTTGCTAATCCCATTAAAAAAGTATATTGTAAAGATTCTAAAATAGGTACAATAAGTTGTGATATAGAATTTATTTCCTTTGAATACTCTGGAACACTTTTCTTTATTCCTCGATATATCTCAAAACTATCATATATCATCTTAAAATCATTTAAGTAAAGTTCTATTTCATTTTTTAATTCATCTTTATTCATTTTTTTATTTGATTGAGCCATATTTTTCCTCCTAATTCAAATTATAATCATTTTTCTTTTTTCCTTTTTTAGATTGAATTTCAGTTAATTCTTCATTTGTTAATACTTTTCTTGTAGGATTATGAACTATATCTGAATCGTTATTATCAAATATTCCACTTTTTTCTAAATCTTCTGCTACAAGAGTATAGCTTCGTTTATCTTCTGGAATATCATAATATTTTTCATCAAATATTTTCATTTGAAATCTTTTAATAAGTGATTTCCAAAATCCCTTAAATTTACTTAATTCTGTTTTTGCTTTTTCTAAAGCACTATTTAATTTGATAATTGTTTTATCTTTAGCTGATAATTTATCCTTTAATTCCTTTATATCATCATCTTTTAGCTTTATTTGTTCTTTAAGTGAATAATTTTCATTCTCTATTTTAGAAGTGGCATGTTCAAAATCTTTAATCGACATATTTAAGTCATTTACACTTCTAACTGTCTGAGTGACATCTGTTACGTCTTTAATATAATCTTTGATATTTTCTATATTCTCGTTTGAAATTTGGCTATTATTTTTATTAAAGGGCATGGGCTTTAAGTTATCTAATAACTCAATTATACCTTTACTTGAATTATCTAGCTTTTTAGTTTGTTTATTGGCGTTTTCTAGTTTTGATTTTTGCTTCTCTAGTTTTTTCTTCATCTCTCTGTAATTGCCCATTTCATTAACATTAATATCTTGATTTCTGCCTTTTTGCTTTGTTTTAAGCCTACTATCAACATCATAGAACTTATTATATGACCTAATACAAGCATTTCTCATTTTATCTTGTATTTCAGAAAGTAAGGTTTTAGTAAATAATTGTGATTTACCAACTTGTTTCTTCATACCTCTTTTACAATTTTCTATTACTGGAACACCAATAATGTGCATATGTGGAGATGTTTCATCATAGTGTATTGTAGCATTTGCTACTTTAAAAGTAGGAAGTAGTTTTGATAATTCTTGTATTTGCTCATTATATACATCTGTCATTTTATATCTATATTCGTTGTCTTTATCTTGCCAAAAGTCCATATCTCCAAGTTCAATAATAATCTCACAAGCTATATCATTTTGAGAATCGCACACTTTTTGAAAGTAATCTATGATTTGTCTATCAGCTCGTGTTTTGCTATTATACTCAATTCTAGCTTGTTCGAATTCATTTAAATATACTTGTTTAACATCTTCTACAATATCATTAGTTCCATATATTGTTGTAATAAGCTCTTTTTGATTATCATAATCCCTTAAGTTATGCTTATTTGCCTTTGACAAATCTTTTGCATTTTGAATAGCATTATTTGAAAAAGAGGTAGTACCTGATACATTTCCTTTTGAAACTCTTTTTGCTAATTTGCTTTTATTTTTATCACTACCCAAGTGAAAAGAATAGGCTAATTCTTGTTCCATTAAAAGCACCTCCTTGAAATTTCTTCGAAGCACAGGACTTTGACCCTGTCATAAGTCCTAACCCCCTATGAGTTTTGACATACTATCAAAACTCGGGGGCTCTGCGAGGCAATAAATTTTCTCCCATTGGGATAAAATTTATTCAAATTAACTATCGCCACTTTCATTTTTACTTCGTAAAAACAAAACGTGCCACGTTAATTTGATTGTTGCAACATAGCCCATAAACAAAGTAAAAATTGCAACAATTATTTAGTGTCTTCTTCGGAGAATTTTACTGGCTTCACAACAATTTCACTACGTTTACCATTTTCAAATTTAATTGTTGTTTCATTATCGTCTGGTATTGCATTAAAGTATGGCTCGATATTATCTGCTTCTGTAATTTCAAAGTCATCATAATCATTACCATTAATATAAATTATTCCAAATCGATATTCTTCCATTTTATTATCTGGATCTAATTTATAATAATCTTCTAATGGAAATACTTTAACAATAGCACTATTATCTTCAACGAAATTAAAATAAAATACTTGCTCTTGTAGATAATATATCGCCTCTGTATAATGAACATCATAGTATTGTTGTAATCTCATTATTATTTCTCCAAATTCTTCTTCTGGTAAATAGTTACTAAATCTGACACTTCCTAGTACATTTCCTAATAACATAGGTTTTGTTGTATCAATATAACCTTTATCATATAATTCTTGACATGGTTTACAAATAGAGTCTCTAAAATTAATCTCCTTTACAATTACTTCACTTCCTATAAGAGTTAGTTTTATTTCATCAACATACTTCATTATAAGTTCAGCTTGTTCTTCACGAGTATAATCTTTCCATGTTTTTGTTCTTTCTTTATATTGCTTATTCATAATCATTTTATTAAGAAAATCTATATCTCTTTTTAATAGAATATCTTTTGGAGTAAATCTTAATTCTTCTACACAATCAGTAGCTTCTAATTCTTCTTTGAGATTATTTATAGCTTTTTCTATAACAGCAGTTTCACTAGTATATACATCTAAATCAAAAGCTCCATTGATATAAGCCTTTCTAATTCGTTCAAGTTTTGTATTTTGTTCATCAATCTCTTTTTGTAGCTTTTCTTTAGGCTCATCAAATCTTTGCCTTATCATAGGCAAGAAAAATTGATTTACAACAGAATCATATTCTACTAATTCATTTATAAATTGATTAAAGTATTCATTTATGGCATTTTCTTTAATGGTTATTTTGCAATCGTTACAATAGTAATAGAAGTAAGGCTTTCCATTTTTCTTTGTAGTAGCTTTACCACCTAAAATACGATTACATTTAGGACATTTTATTTTCTGCAAATATAGGTAAGTTAATGTTCTTTGATAACTTCTTGAATTTTTCTTTTTCTGAACTTGGCAATCTTCCCACATTTCTTTAGAGATAATAGGCTCTACAACATTTTCATAATAAGTAGGAGATTTTGTTCTTTTTCCATGAACAAAGTCGCCTTTATATATTTCATTTTGCAAAATATTCTGTATTGTTGAATCTCTCCAATTATCTTTACCTAATACTTTTTCTTCATTGAATAACGTACTTATTTTTTGATAAGAATAACCATTAAAGTACAATTCGAATATTCTAACAACAATGTCTTTGGTAGAATAATCTATTACAAGAGTTTTATTTTCATGTTTGTAACCTAATGGAGCAATATGAGGGATATGACCTTGTTTTATTGCACCAGCTAAACCTATTTTTGTTCTCTCACTAGTTCTTTCAATTTCATTCTGGCTTACACTTACCAAAAGTCTTGAAATCATCTTACCATTTGCTGTAGTAGTATTTATATCATCATTAACACAATCTATATAGGCTTCATTTTCATCTAAAAAAGTTATAAGTTCTTCCCAGTCATAAATACTTCTAGTAAATCTATCTAATTTAAGAGAGATAATAGTATTTATCTTTTTAGATTTAATATCTTCTTTTAGTCTTTCGAATTCTGCCCTATAATTACCTGTTTTAGCACTAACACCTGCATCTTCATAGTAATCTACAATTTCATAACCCTTAAATTTACAATAAGCTTCTAATCGTTCTTTTTGCTCTGGAAGACTAAAGCCCTCACGTGCTTGGTCTTCGGTAGAAACCCTCATATACAATCCACATTTTTTCTTTTCTTCAACCAATTCATAAACCTCCTAACAAAAAAGAGACATCAAAGAAAACACACAAGTTATCCTTGACATCTCTTAAATCTGTTTATATTACAATATTTTTTCTTGGAACAAACCAAAAACATATAATCAACTCCTAACAGGTAAGCATAAATGATTTACTGTCAGTATTATATCACGATTTTCAGAAATGTCAAATTTTTAGCTATTTTATGCCGTTTATATAATCTTCTAATTCCGATAATTTTATCTTTTTTGCAAGATTGGATATATAAACATCATTAGAATAGTTAAAGACCAGAAATGTAGTATCTTTTACAATTACTCTATGTGGCTCAATATAAGAAATATTGGTTTTCTCAATTTTTCTTATACTGCCATTAACAAAAGTGGGAGTAACCTTTGAGAACTCACATATAAATTCTAGTCTTTTCTTTAAGTTTTCATCAAATCGCAGTTCTTCTTTAATTATCTTCATTTCAAGCACCATCCTTTCTTTTTAGGATATTGGATGATGTTTTTTGGGCAAAGAAAAAAATCATCCAACTTACTTGAATGATTTTCAATCTATCTGTTAGTTCGAACAGATACGTCATTGGTGCGGATGAGAGGACTCGAACCTCCACGTCGTTGACACTGGTTCCTAAGACCAGCGCGTCTGCCAGTTCCGCCACATCCGCATTTGGAACTTATTAAATATTAGCACAACTTTGTATTCTTTGTCAATAAAAATTTTAAATTTGTTCCAAAATATTTTACTATTATTATTTATTTAATTTTACTATCGCATGTACTACTGATAAATCTTCACTTTTTATTGTAATTATTTTTGAATCTTCTACTTCTGAATAAAAACATTTTACTTTATCTTTATATTTTAATTCCTTTTTATATGATACTTCAAAACTTGAAAATTCTTGTTTTCTATCTTCATCAGATAACATCATATCTACTATATCTAAATAATAAATATTGCTCATATGTTGATTAACATCAATCCAATTCCAATTTACAGTAAATTCTTTTTCATATTTATATTCTTCTGGTTCATTTATTTTTTTAAGTTTTGGTTCATCATAATTTGTTTTATCTGGCTCTAATCCATATGCATCTGCAAGTTCTTGTGATACTTTTTCGAATTTTTTAGTTTCAATATTTAAATGAACCCAATTTGAAATTCCTGTTATTACTAGCTCCCCTTGCTTATTTCTTATTTCAAATTCCCTTGATGATGCTATATTTCTTATTTCTGTAGCCCATGTATCTACATTTAATTTTTCACCATATTTAGGATTTTTTATAATATTTACTTTGTAGCCTGTAAGTACCCATGTCGATTGTAAATTTTTATGTTTTTTTGTTGCTTCATTTGAATGCATTCCTGCTATGTCTTGAAATATGTTTAAAATGCTACTATTTTTTATTTTATAGTTTGCATCTACATCTCTATATCCTATATAAAATTGCTCTTTGTATATCATTTTTTCCTCCTACGAATAGTTTTATGGGGGAATTATAGCATATTTTTTTATTTTTTTCTATGTTTTTTTGAGTTTGTTTCTTTGTGTTTAGATTTTGTATTTTAAAATTAGCCGTTCCAAAGGTATTATATTATAATTCTTTAATAAAAACCAATTTGTAAAAATCTTGACTTTTTGCCGTTTTATGCTAAAATCTTTTATGTAAATATAATGAAATTATAGGAGGTTTTATGTTAGAATTAAAAAATATTTGTTTTTCTAGAGACAATAAGAAAATTTTAGATAATCTTTCCTTAAAAATAGATGCCAATAAATTTATTGCAATTACTGGTCCTAATGGATCTGGTAAATCTACACTTGCAAAAATTATTATGGGAATTGAAATGCCAGATAGTGGTACTATAACTTTTTTAGGGCAAGATATTACAAATTTAGATATTACTGAAAGAGCAAAACTTGGAATTGGATTTGCTTTTCAACAACCAGTTAAATTTAAAGGATTAACTGTAAAAGACTTAATAGAAATCGCATCAAATAATACAGTTACAATGAAAGAAGCATGTGATTATTTAGCAGAAGTTGGCCTTTGTGCTAAAGAATATATAAACAGACAAATAGACTCAAAATTATCAGGTGGAGAGCTTAAAAGAATCGAAATTGCTATGACAATTGCTAGAAAATCTGCTCTTACAATTTTTGATGAACCAGAAGCTGGTATAGATTTATGGAGTTTTAATAATCTTATTAATATATTTGAAAAAATTAAAAGTGAGCATAATCGTACAATTTTAGCAATTACTCATCAAGAAAGAATTTTAAATATCGCTGATGAAATTATATTATTAAAAAATGGAAAAATAGCAGATTCAATTGATGATATGAACTTATCTGCAAATTCATTCCATTGCAAAAAAATATAAGGAGGTTTTTTATGGACGAAATTCAAAAAAAATTATTAAAAGAAATTGCAGACATAGAAAAAACTCCTATGGGTGCATATAATATTAGATCAAATGGAAAAGGAATTGAAAGAAATACTACAGCCAACATTGATATAGTAACAAAAACAGATAAACCAGGAATTGATATTATAATAAAACCTAACACGAAAAATGAAAGTGTTCATATTCCTGTTGTTTTAACTCAATCTGGATTAAAAGATGTTGTGTACAACGATTTTTATATTGGAAAAAATGCTGATGTTACTATAGTTGCAGGTTGTGGTATTCATAATAGTAGCTGTTCTACATCTCAGCATGATGGAATTCATTCTTTTCACTTAGAAGAAAATGCGAAAGTAAAATATGTGGAAAAACATTATGGTGAAGGTGAAGGAACTGGAAAAAGGATTTTAAATCCTGAAACAATAATAAATTTAAAAAACGGTGCTGTTCTAGAAATGGAAACAGTTCAAATAAAAGGTGTAGATTCAACAAATAGAGAAACTTCTGCCGTTTTAGAAGATAATGCTTCTTTAATTATTACAGAAAGACTTATGACACATGATAATCAAACTGCAAAAACTGTATTTAATGTTGAATTAAATGGAAAAAATTCAAGTGCAACAGTTACATCAAGATCTATTGCAAAAGATAATTCATCTCAAGAATTTATTTCAAATATAATTGGAAATAATGAATGTTTTGGACATGTTGAATGTGATGCACTTATTATGGATAACGGAAAAGTTATTTCAACTCCACAAATTACAGCCAACAATATTGATGCAAACTTAACTCATGAAGCTGCTATTGGTAAAATTGCAGGTGAACAATTAGTTAAATTAATGACACTTGGATTAAGTAAGGAAGAAGCTGAGAGTTATATTATAAATGGATTTTTAAAATAAATTTCCTGAGAAAAACCTTTCGTTGGGGACAGAGCAAAAAAGTGAAATACCTTTGTATTTCACTTTTTTGCTCTGTCTTCAATTGTGTCTAATACTTATTCGACTGTTTCAACTTCTTGCTTAATACCTTTAGGTCCAATATATTTAGCATCTCCACATCCTATTATCATATAGAATATTGGTGCAACTAAAATCATTCCTGCAATATATCCTCCGCCTTTACCAAAGCTCTTGCAGAAGTTTATACAACATATAATTGTTAATACTAGTTCAAAAATAGCTGCTGCCATTGCTACTAATGATATTATAAAAAAAGCAGTAACTATGCTATAATCTGGTATGGTTGTATTTTCAATATATTCTGCCAAAAGATCTTGACCTTTACTAACAAACCAAGCAACAATATTTACAATGAACCACATTGGATTCATTCCACTTATTTTATACATTATATACCAATTATAAAATGGAATTAATGCTTTCCACCCTTTTTCTCCTGCTTTTTCAAAGCATTTCCACATTCCTACATATGATGCTACTATTATTGCTATTATTAATACTATAAAAATAGAATAAAAACCTGCCATATTATCACTCCTCTCTTTCTCTATTTTACGATTTATTTCTTTTTATGTCAAATATTGTCTTATTAAATTTGCTAATTCTTTGTTTATCCCCTTGACTTCTGTTAGTTCTTCTACAGATGCTTTAGCTATATTTTGTACACTACCAAATTTTTTTAGTAATAAAGCCTTTTTAGCAGTACCAATTCCAGGAATTTCATCAAGCTTTGATTTTACCATAGATTCATCTCTTAATTTTCTATGATATCCAATGGCAGTATCATGAACTGCATCTTGAAACATTGTTATAGAATTTAGTAAACTTTCTGAAATTTGAAGTTCATTTTTATTTTCATCCATCAAAGCTCTAGTTTGGTGCTTATCATTTTTTACCATTCCAAAAATAGGAATATTTAAATTCAAATCATACATAGCTTGTTTTGCAGCTCTTATTTGTGTTATTCCACCATCTACAAATATAACATCTGGCAAAGCTCCAAAGCCACTATCTTCCCCATTTAACGAATGTTTTAATCTTCTATAAATTACTTCATTCATACATTTTGGATCATCTTGATTATGAACTACAGATTTTATTTTAAATCTTCTTGATAAATTCTTTTTAATAACTCCATTTTCCATAACGCACATACCGGCAACAATAAAATTTCCAGATATATTTGAAATATCATAACATTCAATTTTTCTTGGATATTTTTCTAAATTTAGAACTTCTTTTAGCTCTGTTAAAACATTGTATTTATCTTTTTCTTTATTGCTTAAAGTTATAAAAGCATTATTTTCTGCCATATCTACTAATTTTAATTTTTCGCCCTTTTGAGGAGTTTTTATTTCTACTTTACGTTCTGCTGCTTGGGTTAACAATAGCTCTATTACATCTTTATCTTCAATTTCTTCTTTTATCATTATTTTATTTGGTAAAAATTCTTTCCCTACATAATATTGTTTTATAAAACTAGAAATTATTTCAGCTTTTTCCTCATCTTGTAAACCTTTGAAAAAGTAATGTTCTCTTCCTACCATCTTGCTTTTTCTAATAAAAAATATTTCTATACAAACTTCAGATTCATTTCTTGCTAAACCTATTACATCAATATCGTTTTCACCAATATTTGAAACTTTTTGTCTTTTTGATACATTTTCTATTGCTATAATTTTATCTCTTATATATGCAGCAGTTTCATATTGCATATTTTTAGATGCTTCTTCCATTTCTTTTTTTAAATCATTTAAAATTTTATCAGTTTTACCTTCTAATAAATCAATTATTTCATCAATTTGTTTTCTATATTCTTCTTTTGAAACATATCCCATACATGGAGCTAAACATTTTTTTATATGATAGTTTAAACATGGTCTATCTTTATATTTAAAAGTCTTACATTGTCTTATTTTATACTTGTTTTTAATAAGCTCTATCATTTCTTTTGCACTTCCAGAATTTGCATATGGTCCAAAATATTTAGCACCATCATTTATTTTTCTTCTTGTTAAATATACATCTGGATAATCTGATTTTACGTTTATTTTTATATATGGATATGTTTTATCATCTTTTAACAAAACATTAAATTTAGGCATATTTTTCTTTATTAAATTACATTCTAATATTAAAGCTTCAGCTTCATTTTCTGTAACAATATATTCAAAATGATCTATTAATGAAACCATATTTTCTATTCTTTTAGTTTTATTATTTTTTCTAAAATATTGCCTAACTCTATTTTTCAAAGATATTGCTTTACCAACATATATAATTTTATCATCTTTGTCATGCATTATATATACCCCTGGCTTGGCAGGTAACTTTTTTAGCTCTTTTTCAATATCAAACATCGTTTTATCCTTCCTGTTTATATTTAGGTTTTTGGGGATGTACCTATAAACAATTTGCACAATTTAAGTTGCCATTTAGTTTCAGAAAAACTAAAATTATTCACTATGCTAGAGAAAAATACCAAAGTCAAGGTTGAGGGTGGTCAGATACATTATTTGATATGAACTAGGGTGGGGACCGACAAGCTAGAGTCTGTTGATTTTGCGAGTGAACAGCGAAGTAAAATTTACAGACTCTTCGAAGTTGGGGTGAATATCAAATAATGTATCTGACCACCCTCAACCTTGACTTTGGTATTTTTCTCGGAAACTTTCCTCACACTCAAAAAAAGTATCCATTAACCCCCCTACAACATCGATTGTAATGTCCCAATGTGCCAAATGAGACAAAAGAATTTTATTTCAATTGCCTCATTTTTTACTACTTATTTTTTACTGTTTTTATAGGATTTTTAGTATATTCTTCTTTTTTTGAACAACCTAATACTGGATATAACACTGATGGAAAAAATGCTAAAAAGAAGCTAAATACTATCCCTTTTTTAAACGAATCTCCTAACCTAACTGCTATTATATATTTATAAATTAAAAATCCTACAAAAATTATTAAAAATGCCCAAGTTACATCTCTACCAAATAGGAATCCAATAATTGGAATTAAAAAATCTACATATAATAATATACACCAAGGTGACATTTGTAATTCTTTTAATAATACAATTTGGTTATAAAATGGAATTAACGACTTCCATTCTGGTATTCCTACTTTTGAAAAAATTCCCCATAATCCAATACTTCTCGAGAATAATAATAAAAATATAATATTTATAATTATTGCATATATAATTGCCGAATATAGTATAACAACTGATTGAATGTTCATATTATGTTCCTCCCCGTTTTTTATATAGTAATTATACTAATTTTAAAATTCTATGTCAATTTTAAAATAAAAAAACGTATAAATCAATGAAAAGTTTTTTTATGTATTCAAAACATTACACTTGCAATTAAAAAACTTTTAATATAGTATATACAATATCAAAGATATACAAAAAATTTATAAAAAAGGAGGTTACTTTTTAAGCGCCAGAGCAATATTATATATTATCAATAATTGCACTAAAGTTTAAATAAACAACACAAAAGCAACATAATAATATTGTTGACGAGGTTAGAGTTTATCGAATTTTTCGGCGGATACTCTATGGCAGGTACTATGTCATTAAAATATTTACAAAAATTAATAGCAATATTAATTACAAAAAAATATTTATAGTATGATAATCCTGTATATCTTTAATTAAATATTAATAATTAAACAAAGAAAGGATTTTGATTTTATGTGTGGAATAGTTGGTTATATTGGTAAAAAAACTGCTTGTCCTATTTTAATAAATGGGCTTACAGCTTTAGAATATAGAGGTTATGACTCTGCTGGAATAGCTTCTATTGAAAACAAAAAAATATGTGTTATGAAAGATAAAGGAAGAGTTAGCAATTTAAACAATATTGAAGGTATTGATAACCTACGCGGTACTATTGGTATTGCTCATACAAGATGGGCAACTCATGGAAAACCTTCTAAAGAAAATTCTCATCCTCATATGGATAACAGTGAAACTTTCGCAGTTGTACATAATGGTATTATAGAAAATTACACTGAACTTAGAAAATTTTTATCTGATAATGGATATAAATTTTTATCTCAAACAGATACAGAAGTTATTCCTAATCTTATTCATTATTATTTTACAAAAGATACTTCATCTGATGAAAATAAATTTTTAAAATCTGTAAAACAAGCTACTACTGATTTAAAAGGAAGCTTTGCGATTGAGGTTTTATCTAATTTATATCCTGATAAAATGATTACTGTTAGAAAAGATAGTCCTTTAGTAATTGGAAAAGGCTCAACAGGATATCATATTGCATCTGATATCCCTGCTTTACTTGAATATACAAGAGATTTTTATTTATTAGATGATTATGAATTTGCTGTTATGGAAAATGATTCTATTAAATTTTATAATTCAGATTTAATTGAACACAATAAAGAAATTAAAAATATTGAATGGGCTGCTTCTGCTGCTGAAAAAAACGGATACGAAGATTACATGTTAAAGGAAATATTTGAACAACCTACTGCAATAAGAGAAACTATAGGATCTAGACTTAAATTAGGAGAAAAATGCGATTTTAGTGATTTAGATATTTCAAAAGAATATTTATCTTCTATAAATAAAATATTTATAGTTGCTTGTGGTACAGCAATGCATGCTGGTCTTACAGGAAAAAAATTCTTAGAAAATCTTTGTAATATCCCTGTTGAAGTGGATATAGCTTCTGAATTTAGATACAGAAATCCTATAATAAATGAAAAAACTTTATGTATTTTTATTAGTCAATCCGGAGAAACTGCAGATACAATAGCAGCATTAAAATTATCTAAATCAAAAGGTGCAAAAACACTTGCTGTATCAAATGTTATCGGAAGCTCTATAACAAGAGAAGCTGATTACACAATTTATACTCATGCTGGTCCAGAAATTGCTGTTGCATCTACAAAAGCATATACTTCTCAAATTGTACTTTTAGGAATTTTATCAGTATATTTTGCAGAAATTTTAGAAAGTTCTGATTCTAAAGTTTTAGAAAATTTAAAGAAAGATATTTTAGAATTACCTAAAAAAATCGAAGCCTCTTTAAATACAAAAAATGAAGTTAAAAATTTTGCACAAAAAGTTTTTGATGAAAAAGATGTATTTTTTATCGGTAGAGGCAGCGATTATAATGTTGCATTAGAAGGATCTTTAAAATTAAAAGAAATATCTTATATTCATTCAGAAGCTTATGCATCTGGAGAATTAAAACATGGTCCTATTGCATTAATAGAAAATGGAATTACTGTAATTAGTATATTAACAGATGAAACTTTAGTAGAAAAATCTATTAGTAATATTCAAGAAGTTATTACCCGTGGTGCCAAAACATTTATAGTTACAAATCAAAATATATTAAATTCTAATTTTGATGCTATAGTAAAAATAGAAGAAACTAATCCGCTTCTATCACCTATTTTATCTGTAATACCATTGCAGTTGTTGGCTTATTATATTACAAAGGAAAAAGGGTTAGATGTTGATAAACCTAGAAATTTAGCAAAATCTGTAACTGTTGAGTAATTTAATAAACTACAGAAAGAGGCATAATTACCACCTTTAGTAGGATGTTATGCCTCTTTCTGAGTAAAATTTTTTGCTCTTGAATAATAATAGTGGCGCATTTAAAAAATTTTTTGTAATTACATTATGCGCTTCGTGTATGTTAAATTTTATACATCCCCACTATTTTTGTCATCAATTACAACTAATCTATCCCCACTTTCAATTCTATAATCGCCATTTGGAGATATTTCTAATTTTGTATTTTCTTTTTTAACCAATAAAACGTTCATTCCAAAATTATTTCTAAATTTTAAATCTCTTAATGTTTTTCCAATCCATTTTTCTTGAGCTTTAATTTCTACTATATCGTAATTTTCTGATATGTTTATTGCTTCCATTACATTTATATCCATTATACCTTTTGCAAGCCTTATTCCCATTTCTTGATCTGGTGAAATAATTGTGCTAATTCCTATTTTTTCTAATATTTTTTTATGCAGATTACTTGTTGATCTTACTATAATTTTTTCAATTCCTGCTTCTTCACATAGCATTGCAGCCATAATATTTGCACCTAAATCTTTTAGTGTTATTACAGCCACATCAAAATTATCAAGTGGTAATTTTTTTAGCTCTGTTGTATCTTTTATATCTAATTGAATAGCTTCTGTGGCGTAATCTGCAACTTCTTCTACTCTATCTATATCTTTATCAACTGCTAAAACATCACAATTATATTCATATAATTGTTTTACTATACTTTGACCAAAGGTTTTTAATCCTATAACCAATATATTTAATTTTTTCATTATCTTATCCTCATGTAATATGTTTATAAAATTTACTTAAGATAAACTTATAAACATACTCTTTCTTTTATACTTTAATAATTTTATCCTACCAATAAATCACTTTCTGGGTAATTTATATTTTTTTGTGTATTATGTTTTTTCAAAACTGCATATGAAATTGTTATTGGACCTAATCTACCAATAAACATTAATAACATAATTATTACTTTCCCTAGCTTACTTAGTTTTGTTGTTATTCCGGTGGTTAAGCCGACTGTTCCGAAAGCCGAAAAAACTTCGTAAAAAATATCTAAAAATTCAATTTCTCTTTCAATCATTTCTGATGAAGGAAGTTGTTGCTCTGCTCGTAAATCTTCTGTAATAGCTAATCCCATAATTGATGCTATTACTATAAATATACTTACAGAAACTATTACTATAGCTCTTTTTAGTACTTTTTGTGGTATTGTTCTTTTATATACTACCGTATTTTCTTGCCCTTTGAGATAACTTATTACCATTAAAATTATTATTGCAAACGTGGTTGTTTTTACGCCCCCTGCTGTACTTCCTGATGAGCCTCCTATGAACATATATATAAGAGATATAAATTTTGTAGCAGTTGTTAATTCTGTTGAGTCAATTGTTTCAAAACCGGCAGTCCTTAGTGTTACTGAATAAAAACTTGATTTTAGTATTTTTTGTGCTACATTATCACTTTTCATTATTTGAACATTATCTTTTTCTAGGAAAAATGTAAACATGGCTCCAGAAATTATTAATATTAGAGTTGTAGTTAAAACTATTTTGGTATGTGTTGAAAGCTCACTACATGCTTTAGTAATTTTAATTTTTGACTTAAAAATCTTCTTTATTGTATCTACTAAATCAGACCATACAGTATATCCTAGCCCTCCTATTATTATTAAAAACATAATAGTTATTGATACTAAACCATCATATTGATATTTTATAAGACTAGAATTACCTATTATATCAAATCCTGCATTACATACTGCTGAAATTGAATGGAATATTGAATAAAATATTCCTGTTTTTGCCCCATACTCTGGAATGAACCTGATTGATAAAATTATTGCTCCTATTATTTCTATAATACCGATATATATAAAAACTTTTTTTATTAATTTTATAATTCCTTTTTCGTTATTTTGATTTAAAGACTCTTTTATCAGAATTCTTTCAGAAAAGCTTATTTTTCTTTTCATTATCATTAGTATTAAAGCTATAAAGCTCATAAAACCAATGCCTCCAACCTCTATTAGGCACATTAAAACAACTTTTCCGAATGTTGTAAATTGCTGGGCTGGTACTATAGTGTTTAAACCAGTTACGCATACTGCTGAGGTTGCTGTAAATAAAGTATCTATTACGCTTATGCTCTTTCCATTACAATTACTCATTGGTAATTTTAATAAAATCGCGCCTATTAATATACTTCCTAATACGCCTAATACTAATGTTTGTGGGACAGTTAGTTTTGATTTTTTTGTTTTTTCCATCATCATTATTTTTATCCTTTGCTTTTTTAAATTCAAATTATTAAATAATATAAACTTATTATCATTTCTAATAATATACTAATTTGCGCTATTCCTGCTAGGTTTCCGAGTTATAAATCTTCTTATATTAGATGATTCTTTTATTCCTTTAAATTGAATATACCAATCTATAAACATTATTAGTAAAAATAAAATGCTTATGCATATTGGAATCCTTTTTTTTAATATGTATATAATAATTCCTAATAATTGACCTGTTAAAATTCCAGTACATCTGCTACATACTGGAAATTGGTATCCTTTGAATTTAAAACTTCTATCTTCTCTTTGGTGGCATCCGGCATTTATTTCCAAGCCTCATAAAAAAGGCCCATGTTTTTATTTTATTTTCTTTTTTCATAATTTTTTAAAATCTATGTCCACAATTATTACAAATATTTGTAGTTTTAGTTCTAGTTACAGTATCTCCTGTGTTGCATAAACCACATAATACTCCTGGCCATCCAAATAAAAGATATCCACAACATGCATCACTGCCGTCGAATCCTTTAGTTTTAGTTTTTGTATTTACTATACTAGATATACTTTCGCTTCCACATTTTGGACATCTCATAAATATTTCCTCCCATCTTTTGTATTGTATATTGATTATATATTGTTTATACTACATTTTCGACAATATTTTTTTATTTTCTTGACTACGCATAATATTTGTGTTATAAATATTACGTATTAAATATATGGCCCATTGGTCAAGCGGTTAAGACGCGGCCCTCTCAAGGCCGAATCATGGGTTCGATTCCCGTATGGGTCACCAATGCTATAAATTGCAATAGAATCAACTAGTTCGAAAGGTTTAGTTGATTCTATTTTTTATATTCGTACTTTATTTTTTATATTTGTCTACTTATTTTTTATATTTCTTCTACAGTTATTACTTCAATACCATTTTTTATTAATAAATCTGCAGTTATTCCATTTCCTTTTACAAGATTTCCATCAAAATTTCCACTATATATTTTTCCACATCCACAAGATGGACTTCTAGGTTGCAATATTGCTTTTTTTATTCCTAGTTTTGTTGCTAAATTTAATACTTCATTAGCACCTTTTTTAAACTCATTTGTTACATCAATGTTTTCTTTAGTTATAACATGTCCATCTTTTATTTCAGCAGGAGTTCTTGGTGTTTTTAAGCCTCCTAACTGTTCTGGGCATATTGGTATTGCTTTCCCTTCTTTTACTAGATTAAATATTTTTTCATTATAGTTATTTCCTCCACTATATTTACAATTTATTCCAACTAAACATGCACTTACTAAAATCATATTTTTCACCTTTCCTTATTCTGATATATATATCTTATAATTCTTCATTTTTTGTTATTTCTAATTTTTTAATCATTCTTTAAATTCTTTTGCTAATTTTCCTATTGCTTTTGTTTCTATCCTTGACACATAAGAACGTGATATCCCAAGCATTTTTGCAATTTGTTCTTGTGTTCGTGGTTTTTTTCCATCTAATCCGGAATCTCATTGTTATGATTCCAAATTCTCGGTCTTTTAAAACATCTTTCATTCTTGAATATAATTTTTTTATTTTAAATTTTAAGTCTACTTCATCTTCTATACTTCTATCGTTGTTTTCTAGCACTTCTTGTAAGCTTACAGTATTATCATCTTTATCTTTACCGATTGTGTCTTCTAAATATACCTCTGCACTTAATTTTTTTGAACTTCGAAAATACATTAATATTTCGTTATCTATGCATCTTGAAACATATGTTGCAAGTCTAACACCTTTTTTGCAATCGAAACTATCTATTCCTTTTATTAATCCTATTGTCCCAATAGAAATCAAATCATCTAAATCTGCATTGTTATTAGTGTATTTTTTGCATACATGTGCTACTAACCTTAAATTTCGCTCTATCAGAATTGCTCTAGCTTCTTTATTTCCATTTTCTAACATTTGTAAATATATTTTTTCTTCTTCTGCGCTTAATGGCTCTGGGAATAAACTATTTTTTGATATATATCCTATCACAAAAAGTGATGTTTTTAAAAATGCTAAAAATCCAGATATGGAAAGTGCTAACATATATAAACCTCCGTATTTTTTCCTTATAATTTAGTATATGTTAGCATTTTTCTTTGTGTGCCTGACCTCTTTATTATTCCTTTTTAATTTTTTTATATCTCTTTTAAATAGTTTCTTCCTTTATAAACAATTCTTATAATATATACTTTTTTATTTGCTTCATCTACACGATATATTACTATATAATTATTTATTGGCAATTTTCTATATTTAGGTTTTCTAAGTTTGCATTGATCTATTATGCAATATGAATTGGGAATATCTTCTAATATTAAAATTTTTCTTTCAATTTTATTTATAAAATTTTCTGCTGCTTTTTTTGCCTTAAGTTTTTTTAATATATAATAAAAAATGTCTTCCAGTTCTTCTTTAGCAGATTCAGTTAATATTACCTCATATTTAATATCCGTACTTTTCCCTCAATTCTTTAAAGACTTTTCTTGCATTATAAATTTTATTATTTTTTATATCAATTTCACCTTCTTCTAATTTTTTATCTAGCTCTGTTAAATTGATATTTTTATTGTTATTTTCAGTATTTACTAAGTTATTCTCTCTATTTTTTTCTATACCTATTGAATCTATTACAATATATTCGTTAATAGGCACTTTAAGATGGTTTACATTAATTTCTTTTTTCAAATGCTTCACAACCTTTCATATTTATATTATTTTCTATTATATCATACATGATTTATTAGTTATATAATATTATAAATATTTTTTTATTTAATAATTATTTACTATCACTTAATATTACTAAACAATGTAAAAATATTGCACTAATACCACCTAATATTGCTCCTATTATCATACCTATATAAAACAATTTACGCACTCCTTTTCATAAAAATTATACTATTTCTTTTTTGTTAATATTCTAGTATTTATTACTATTCCAGCTATAGAAACTCCTATTAAGTAATTACTTATATCTATCAGTCCCGTTCTAGGTAATTTCTCTATTTCCTTTTCAACTTCATTTTCTTGTTCCTGTTCTTCTTCTTCAAATTCCTCTTCTTCTATTTCTTCCTCTATTTGTTCTTCATCTATTTCTTTTTCATCTGTTTCTTCTATATCTTCTTCCTTTATTTCTTCTTTAATTTCTTTTTTCTTATTTTTAAAAGTAATTGTTTTTATTTCGTTTTCTTTTAATTGTATAGTTACAATTTCATCAGTTAATATATAATCTTTTGCTGTTTCTACTTCTTTAATTGTATATTTTGCGTTTATTGGTAGTTTTTCTAATTTAGCTTCACCATTTTTGTCTGTAGTAATTGAACCAACCAATTTATTTTTTTCGTTGTAAATTTCAAATTTGGCTCCTTGTATTTTTATTTCATTATTGTCTGCATCTACTTTAATTATTTTTATTGCACCTTTCTTCTTTTCATTTTCTAGGGTTATTTTTTTAATTTCATTGTATTTTAATGTTAAATTAGTTGTTTTTGAGTTTAATTTATAATTTTCGTTTGCTTCTATTTCTGTAATTTGTATATTACCTGGTTTTATATTTTGGATATTTATTTTTCCTTTTTCATTAGTTTTATGTATTCCTAAATCTGTTCCATCATCGTATTTAATTGAAAATTTTACTCCGCTAATTGGGTCTTTTGTGTCTTTATCTATTTTTGTTATTTCAATTCCTGATTTATTTGCATTTATATTTATAGTGCCAATAGCTTGTATATCATTACTGTATGCATCACAACATAATGCATAATTTTGATAATTTCCTGTTGTACATTCTGCATAATATATTGGATAGTTTTTGCATTTTCCTGTAATGTTTATAGTTCCAGTAACGCTTTGTGTTATTGATTCTTTAGGAACCATTAATTTAAATGATTGATTTCCTTCAAGCACTGTTTGTGCTTTACCTTCTTTATTTGCAATATATGTACCTTCTGGGAATCCAGATATTTCTGAAACTTTGTAGCTACTGCATTCAACTTTAGATGTTACATTACAAATTACAGAATAATAATTTTCATTTGTAGTATCTTTACTAAGCTCACCTTGTTTATTTATTTGCAATATATTATTGTGTTGCATAGTTTCTGTTCCATTATATCCTTTGTCTACTAAACAACACATTGCATCTATTACTTTTTGTCCTCTTCTTTGTATATCTTCTAAATTTTGACCTGCTACTTTATCAGCACCTGGTCTATATAAATTTCGTATATCTTCTATACTATGGGAATATAGTATACAATATGATGCCATTTTTGTTGCTAAATAAGCATCATCTTCTGTTTCTACGCCTAGTTCTGATGGTGTTTTATATGGATATCCATTTGTATATACTCTCCATAATCTTTGGTCAGATAATAGCTCTTTCATTTTTACATCATATCCAGCAAATTCGCCTGAAATCCATCCTACTCCTTTTAAACTTGGATCTACACAATATGCAACTCGTTTTACTCCATCTTGATCTGTGTAATGAGTTATACTGTATGTTACATATATCCATTGAGTTCCATTCCATTTTTGTATTGAATAAAATCCTTTGTTTGATCTTTCTAAATAATTAACATCTCCTATTGTAGCTGCTTTTGTTTTATTTATTTGTAGTGCTATTGTGAAAATAGCAAATATTGATAATAATATACATAATATTTCTTTTATTTTTTTCATAATTAATCCTTTCTTTTATTCGTATTTATTTTTAGATATACAATATAATTAATAACAAATATTAATTAACCATTATTTATTGGATATTTATTTTTATTATTTAGAAATAATTTATTTATATTTTTTCTAATATGTATAAACTCATTTAATATATTTCTTATTAATTTATATTTATATACTGATTTTAAGCCTTCTCTATTGCTTTTACACATAATCTTAAGTTAGGTTTGTTCTTTATACATGTTATTAGTGTTATAGTATTTTCATTGTTGTTATTTAAAACAGATAAATCTTTTTCAGATATTTGGTCAATTTTATTTACAACATATATTCTTGTTCCTAATTTTGTTTGATAAATAATTTCATCATTTAAACTTAGCTTGTCTAAATTTTCAAAATAATGAGCATATGTTCCTCTGTTGTGTGATGCTAGTGCTACATTTCCATTCCAATAACTAGTATTCGAAAAATGCCCTACAGATTGCTTTAAAACATCTGAAGTTGTGCCTTCTTTTATTGGTGCTTCTACTTCAATTTTTGGAATTTTTATTTTTCCTAAAACATTGTTATCTTGTGAGATTTTTTCTACAGAAAAAACTTCTTTTTCTTTTATGTTTTTTCGCTCTTCACTTTTTGAAATATTTGCTAATTGTTCACTATTTAATGTATTTGAAGATTGTTCGTTTTTTGATATATTTTCAGACATACCGCTATTTACTATATTTTCATTTATTATAGTGTTAGCTAAACTAAGTAATTGTGTTTTGGTATTGGCATTTTTATTTCGGATATATATGTATGAAATTAGACAACTAATTACTATGACACTTAATAAAACACTGAACATATATTTCAATGTTTTGTTTTTCAAGATTTCACCTCCTGTTTTCTTATTTTTAATACGTTTTGGAATTTTTTAGAATTAAATTTTTTGAATAAAATTTTATGTTATATATATTAATATCTTTTGATTCAAAAGTCAATTGTTTTTCGTCGACATAACTTCTCTTTTTTCGACATTTCATTAATGGTCTTATCTTATAATATCGCTTATACTAGTTAAAACATTGGTCCCATCTTTTATTAAATTATTTGTACCTATTGAGTTATATGAATATATATTTCCTGGTATTGCCCAAACTTCTTTTCCTTGATCAATACCATAATTTGCAGTTATTAGTGCTCCGCTTTTATTGCTTGCCTCTACAACTATTACTGCATCTGAAATTCCACTAATTATTCTATTTCTTTTTGGAAAATTTTCTTTTTCTGGTTTAGTTCCAATTACATATTCAGATATTATTAATCCATTATTTTCTAATATTTTTTCTGCTAATTTTAAATTTTCTTTTGGATATATATTATCTAATCCATTGCCTATTACAGCAATAGTTTTACCTTTTGCTCTTATGCAACTTGAATGAGCTACTGCGTCTATTCCTTTTGCGAGACCACTTACCACGTTTACATTTCTTTTAGCCAATTCATATGAAAAAAAATCTGCATTTTTTTTACCATAAATAGTGCAATTTCTAGACCCCACTACCGCAACAGACTCATTGTTTATATTACTCATATTGCCTTTCATATATAATACTATTGGTTTATTATTGATATAATTTAATTTTTGTGGATATCTATTATCTTTATAATTTATAATTTCAATTTTGTTTTTTTCCATATATGTAGCATATTTTTCTAAGTTTTTCCTGTATTCAAAATTTGTTAAATTATTTATTGTTTCTTTAGATAGAAATTTATTTTTTAGAAGTTCATTTTTATCAAGATTCCAGATGTTTTCTATGTTTCCATATTTTTGAACTAATATTTCTAATATTTCATAACTTATATTTTTTATGCGAGATAACCAAATCCAATATTGTAAATTTACTATAATAATTCCTCCTTAACGTTATTTGTAATACTTTTGAAAATTTATATTTAACTTTTTTACTGTTGAGTACATGTATTACCTAAAAACATTCAAAAAAGCCAAAATATAACTAATATGCTATAGTTATATGGCTTTGGCTTTTATATTATAGAAATTTGATTTTTATTTCATCACTAGTATTTTATATTTATTTGTTATAAATTTTCAATTTCTTCTTTTGTTAAACCGGTTATTTTTATTATTAAGTTAATATCAATTTTTTCCGCTAACATTTTTTTTGCAATTGTATTTTTTTGCTCTTCTTTGCCTTCTTCCTTACCTTCTCTTTTTGCCTTTGCCATTGCTGCCATCTCATCTCTTATTGCTTTTTCTCGTAAAAATGCAAGTCTTTTTATTTCTTCGTCTCCTGTTAAATATTCAAGCTCTTCTTCTGCTTTTTTTACATGTTTATTATCAATCATACGAATTTCCTCCAAATTCTCATTTTTGATAAAAGTCAACCACTCATCTAATTTGCTTGATATTCGTTTGCACTTTTCTTTGAATTTTGGAAGCTGTATATAATGAAATTGAAATTTATCTGTTAATAATTTATTTTCAAAATCTCGTTTTAATCTAGCTCTTTCATGAAAAGGCCCATCTTCAAAAACATTATAATCTGTTATCCATATTGATATTGAACGTGGTATATCTATGTATTCATCTCCGCTTTGCAAATTTTCATGATATACTCCTGTAGCATAAAATAAAGATCTTTCGATTGTATTATAATAATTTTTAACTTGCATTTCCACATCAACTTTTGTTCCGTCATCTAATGTTGCTACAACATCTAATATACCAAGTTTTTCTGTAATAATTTTTCTTTCTAATGAAACATCTTTATTTACTTCGACATCATATATTTTGATATCTGTTAAAATTGCTTCAAGCAAATCTTTTAATAAATCTTTATTTTTGGTCTCGCCAAAAATTTTCTTAAAAACAAAATCATTTGTTGGTTTTAAACGACTCATTTATCACTTCCATTCTAGCATATTTGTTTTTGTTGTTCAATTATTTTGAAAATTTTGTGTATGAATTTACACTTTAGAATTTAAAATTTTTGAATTGAATTTTTATAAAAATCATATTTCTATGTTGATTATTAAAACATGTTTTTTTTGTTTCGTCAATAAAAATTTTCACATGAATTTAGGGACGCGTCTAATATGTTACTATTC
>JAGALX010000019.1 GCA_017625035.1 Clostridia bacterium | reverse complement strand
TAACTATGAACACTTTCCTATTATATAAAATCCATTGCACACAAATTTTTGCAAAATTTGGCGCACGAACAATTAAACGTGGCGCATAATATAATTTGAAAAAAGTTAGAATATTTTAAATGCGCCACTATTGTTCTATAACAGAAAAAATAAATTTAACATTTAAACAAATATATATAAATATATATGTAATATAAATTTAAATATTGTTTATATCGAAAGGAATGAGTATATTATGGAATTTACAGAAATAATCCTAATAAGTATTGGTTTAGCAATGGATGCCTTTGCAGTAGCAACATGCAAAGGCCTTGCTATGAAAAAAATGAGTTGGAATAAAGGTATTATAGTAGCACTATATTTCGGCGTTTTTCAAGCAATAATGCCAGTTATAGGGTATTGTCTAGGAATAAATTTTCAAGATAAAATAAAAAACATAGATCACTGGATTGCTTTTATATTATTAACAGCAATAGGAATAAATATGATTAAAGAAGTATGGGATAATAATAAAGAAGAAAACAATGATAATGTAGATTTTAAAAACATGGTAGTACTAGCAATAGCGACTAGTATTGATGCCTTAGCAATAGGTATTACTTTTGCATTTCTTAAATGTAATATATACATATCTGCAATAAGTATAGGAACAATAACTTTTGCTCTTTCTTTAATCGGTGTAAAAATAGGAAATATATTTGGCTGTAAATATGAAAAAAAAGCTCAAATATTAGGAGGCTCTATTTTAATGGTATTAGGTTTAAAAATTTTATTAGAGCATTTACAAGTTTTATGATATAAAGTAGAGCTAATAATTTTACTTTTCAAACTTATTAGCATTATGTTTCTCATATAATATAATTTGAAAAAAGTTATAAATGCGCCACTATTGTTTATTATTTGTGAAACTCAAAAAAACTTTCACAAAATCAAATTTGGTATTGTACACGAGCAAATTTAAGTGTATAATAAGTTTGTTTTATATAATATGAAAGTTCAATATAAGAGTTCTAATGACTTAACAAGTGAAAAATGAAAGGAAGAGATTTATATAATGAATAAAAGTACAGGTAAAGAAGCTTTTGAATGGCTTATATGTATATTAATAGCACTATTAGTAGTAGCACTAATTAAAACCTTTGTTGGATTTCCAACAGTTGTAAGTGGAGCATCAATGGATTCAACATTACTTAATAAACAAAGGTTATGGGTAAGTAAAATTGGTATAGAAATAAATAAATATCCAGAAAGAGGAGATATAATAACATTTGAAGCTCCAACAGATAAATACATAACTAAAGCAAGTGCAGACTTAGACAATCCTGTTGCTATATATGAAGAAGAACAAAAAAGTTTCTTTTCTAAATTTATATCCTCATTATCATTAATGAGTGAAACAAGCTATATAAAAAGAGTAATTGGGCTTCCAGGAGATCATGTTGAAATAAAAAATGGAATAGTATTCTTAAATAATCAACCTCTAAACGAAGAATATTTAGATATTGGTACAATTACTGATGCCGCACAGGGATGTTATACAAATATAGTAGTTCCAGATGGATATGTATATGTACTTGGAGATAACAGAGAAGTATCAGCAGATAGTAGAAGATTCGGTTGTGTACCAATCGACAAAATAGAAGGAAAAGCAGTTTTCAGATTTTGGCCATTAAACAAAATCGGTTCACTTAATAAAAAATAACTAAGGAGGAAAAAATATTGAGTGCTACAAAAGTTGTAGAAGAAAAATATCCAAAAGAGCTAAAAAATATTAAATTAGAATATGCATACATAGGATTATTATTAGAAAATCCAAAATCAATAGCAAAATATCATTTATCTTTTGAAGATAGCCAATTTTCTGATGATATGGCTATGAATTTATATAAAAGTGTATTATTTACAGAAGGGGGAAGGTTTGCACCAGAAAGTATAAAAAGAGATTTTACCTATCCAAAAACTTCAGAACAAATATATCAGCTAAAACAAAAATTAAAAATAGAAGCGGCAAATAATAATTATAGTATAGAATCAGTATTTTCTAAAATAAAAAAATTATTTTTATTAAAAAAATATTATTTAAAAGCACCTACTAAAAAAATGCAAGACCAAATACTAGAAATAAAAAGCTATAAAAGGTACAAAGAAATGACAATAGAAGAGCTAGAAAATATTGTATCTCAAATAGGTGTAAAAAGAGGTATAAGTGAAGGTCGATTAAATAAAGGCGTTACAGAATTTTTATTAGAAGGAAGTAGTTCATTAACAAGTGGAATTCCACTTCCATTTCCAATATTAACACAAGTATTTAAAGGTATAAGATTGGGTGAAACAATGGCTTTTGCAATGCCATCAAATAGCGGTAAAAGTAGGTTTACAATTAATTTAGCTGCTCATTTGGCTTTTGTACAAAAAAAGAAAGTATTAATAATTTCAAATGAAATGTCAGAAGAAAAAATGAAATTATGTCTTATAACTACAATATTAAATAATCCAGAAATTCAAAAACAAATTGGACATGAAATAAAAATATCAGAAGGTGAATTATTAGGATTTAAATTTAAACCAGATAATTCCAAAGAAGTAAAAACAGATAAAAATGGATATATATTAAAAGAAGAAAATGAAACACAACAACACTTTGTTAAAAGGCTAAAAAAATATTCAACACAATTTAATAATGTTATTGCAGCAACAGATTGGTTAAATAGTCAAACAAATAACCCAATATGTTTTATGCATATTGCAGAACATACTAATGATGATTTATATAAAATAATATTAAATTATTATTATAAAGAAGGTGTTGAATACGTATTTTATGATACTCTAAAAACAGATATTGAACACATTGGAAATAGTGCAGAAATAAAAAAGACTGCAACAATACTTTCAAATATAGCACAAAAATATAAAATATTTATTGGCTCAACTCTGCAATTATTAGAAAGTTCAACAGCACCAGTAAATTTAACTATAAATGATATGGCAGAAAGTAGAACCGTAAAAGAAGTACTAGACACATTATGTTTATTTAAACAAATTAATAATCAAACTTTCGATGATTATGAATATTCAGAAATAGAAGAATCAAAACAATACAAAAGCATAAAAACATATGAAAATCCAGATGTTAGATATTATGCATGCGTAGTAGATAAAAATAGGGCTGGTGCAAAACCAACATTATTATTTAAATTAAATTTAGCATATAATGAATGGTTTGAATTAGGGCACCTAAGAATGAAACAAAAGTTGAAATGAGGTTGTAGAATTTATGCAAAAAATATCGTTACAAAAAAGGAGCTTTTTTAATAGTATAGGATTAGATATAAATAATTTACCACAAGAATTACAAATAAAAACAATTAATATGCAAAAAAAATTACCAAAAGAAGATATAAATTTTTTAAATAGTACAAGCCTAACAAAAGTAGAGCAAAAACATTTTCGTTTAAAGAATTTAGTAGGAACAGATAACGTAAATTATGATAATAAAACTTGGATAGAAATTCTTATAAATAATGAAAAAAGTGATGGAATAATAAAACAATATTTTAAAAATCCTAACTATTATTTTAAAGAATTACGAAAACTAGATCAATCAAATTTAAATCATAATAATTCAATAGAGCTTTATGAAGATAATGGAAAGTTTTTTGTAAAAGATGGAATTGGTAGAGTATCTTTAATGATGACTAAATATTTATTAGAAATGTCTAGAGCTCAATCAAAAGAGGAAAAAGCAATTATAAATAAGCAATATATATTTGCTGCAAATGTTAGAGCAGTTCCAAAAGACAGAGATTTAATATATTTAATCAATATGTTACTAGATATATATGGAACAAAATTACAAGTAGAAAAAATTAGTAATTCAGAAGATTGTAATTATAACATAAAATATGGTGATAAAATAATTGAAATTAAAAACAAAAAAGAGCTTGAAAATTTCATAAAAAATAGTTATTTACCAAAAGAATATAAAAGCACAGAAAAACTAAAAAACAAAATAGCTAGCCTAACAAAAATTGGATTACAATATAAAGAAACAGAAGAAAACGAAGAAGAATTTTTAGTAATGGGAAAAATTTTCCCAAACTATGAAATTTTTATAAAGTATTATAAAAAAATTCAAAAATATAATTTAGAAGATAAGCTATATGAAAAATTAGACTTATCTAATATTACATATGAACAAATATTAAAAATAATTATAAAAATTGTAAAGCAAGAAGAGTGTGGTATGAAAGAAAAAGATGTTAAAAAATTAAAAGCTGAGGAAAAAAATATCAGCGAAAACAACGAAACTAAAGAAAACAACATTAAAGAAAAAATATCTAAACAAAAAGTAACCGCAGAAAAGAAAAATGCTAAAAATGAAAAAGAAATTGATAAAACAGGGCAAAAAATAAATAAAACAGAAAAAAAGGTTAATAAAACTAAAGCAGATAACAAAGAGCAAGATGATAAACAAAACGAATTAGAAAAAGAAAAACAGTTAGCTAATGAGCAAATTTCATCAATTTTAGAAAATATAGAGCTAATGTATTATAAACTAAAAACAGAAGAATGTAAAATTATGGATTTAGCAAATGGAGCTAATATAATATTAAACATAGATAAAATAAACGATGATAATGTAAATGCAAGCATTAATCCAATAAAAGAAAATGCAATAAAACTTAGAAAAAAAATAAACAACAATGAAGAAATATCAATATTAAAAAATTTAAACGAACTATTAAAAGATTTAAAAAAACTATCTAATGAAAAAAATATAAGTATAGATTACAGCGAAGAAATGAAAAATATATTTGATAGTTGTTTTAATAAAACAATACAAAAATTAATAACAGATTCAAAACTAAAAAAATTAGAATTACAAAAAGAAGAAATAGAAAAGGAAAAATGTTCATTTTTTAGTAAATTAATAGGTAAAGCTAAATTAAAACAAGCAAAATTAGATAATATTAATTTAAAAAAACAACTAATACTTAGTGAATCTCAATTTGCCGATAAACTATTTTATTATTTAGAAGATGGATTATCAGATTTATACGCATACATAAAAAGTGAAAATGATGAAAGTTGTTTAATTGAAATAAGAGCATTTTTAAGAAATATCGAATCAAATTTTCAAATTAAAAAATTAATAGATCAAAACAAGTTAAATAGACAAATACAAGAAAAAATAGAGCAACAAAGAAATTTACCACAACTTGTTCTTTCAAGAGAAAAAAGAAGACTATTTAGTAAAGCACAAATTAATTTAATGGAAGAAAAAAATAATGAATTAAAAAGAGTAATACAAATAACAAGGGCAAACTCATTAAAAAAACAAAATACAGGAATGATTCCTATATTAGGAAATATCAGATCTACTAAAGCATTAAATAAATTTTTGAATAATTTAAATGAAATTAATATATCTATTAAGTATCAATGTGATTAAAATGTTCTAATACAACCCCCACACGAATACAATTAAGAAAAACTATTCGTATGGGGGTTTTTATATATGAAAGATATATCAATAGAAGAGCGTGCTTGTGAACTTGCACATTATATTATAGATTCAAAAGATACAGTTAGAGGAGCAGCTAAAAAATATGGTATAAGCAAAAGTACAGTACACACGGATGTAACACTCTGGAACGGTAGAAATAAAGGGAAATATATTCCTGAAAGTATTGAAATTAAAGGAGTTTTCTTAAGTGTAAAAAATCCTGTTGTTAGGTTGGGATTGGTAATTAAATAAGAAAGAAATTTTGTGTCTATTCGTTTGAGTAGGCATAATTTATTACTTCATAGTTTTATTGGGCTGAAAATAAAACGTGAGGGCAAACAAATTAAATATTTAATAAAAAAGGCATTTGTAATTTAAAGATTACAGATGTCTTTTTTGCTATACATATAACTGTTGTAATTATATCAAAATTTAGATAACAGTTTATGTATGAAAGAGATAAAGCCTCAAACTCTTAAAAAGTGATAGGTGTAATGAGCCGATGCTATAAAATCCATTCGTATAAACACTAATAGTCTATTAGTATGAAGTGCGTAAGTGAGAATTTAGAACATAGACTCACAATAATAAAAGAGTATTCGGTGGCAAAACTTGGCTGTGGATTTATAATTGTAAAAAGTTTGGACAAGTATGAACAAAGATACTTATATGTATCAGCAATTATAGTAGCAATGCTACTTACTAGACTACCTATGAAACGAGGCGAACGACCGACGGTTTCAGCGTATTTAGGTGTAATAATTCTTTTTTTAACCAAGGGATTATTACGCCTAATTCTACTTTAGCTCACTCTCTCTGGTTTCTATTTTTATTAGCTAAAGTAAATAAAAAAGTAGTTATGCTTTTGCTAATGAGTAAAATTTATTTTTACTCATAAATTTAATAAAAATTGCTACTTAAGCAAATTTTATTAAAAAAGCCTAAAGAGCTTTAGCAAATTTAGGATTTCGGGGTGTGGGGCGTGTAGCCCTGCCACACTAACACTTTTTTGCTCATAGTAAAAAAGTGTTGTAGTGTGTTACAACACTTTTAAAAGATAAGCACAAAGCAGAGCTATATTTGCTATGTGTTTTTTTATTTTGAATAACTAAAAAAGGAGGAAGATATATGAGTTATGCAATAATAAGAAATGAAAAATACAAAAGAGAAAATCTAAAAGGAATCTATCGTCATAACGAAAGAAAAAATAAAAATTATTCTAATAAAAACATAAACAAAGAAAAATCGCATTTAAACTATTCATTAAAAGATTGCAAACATTCTTATGAAAAAGAATTTGAACTAATAAGAGAAAAATACAATCTAAAAGGGCAAATAAAAACAGTTAGTAATATAGCTTGTGAATATCTTATAACATCAGACAATGAATTTTTTACTAATATTGGAGAAATAGAAACAAAAAGATATTTTGAAACTGCATATAAATTTGTTACTCAATATAAAAATCTAGGAGAAGAATATATCTTATCAGCTAAAATACATCTAGATGAAGAGACACCCCATATGCATTTAGTATTCATCCCAGTAGTTCATACAACAGATAAAAAAGGGAATACAATAGATAAAATTGCATGTAGTGAATTTTGGAAAGAAAAAGATAGTTATAGAAAATTACAAGATGCATTTTATGAATATATGATAAAAAATCAATTTCAATTAGAACGAGGAAATGCAGAAAATAGAGTACATTTATCAGTTGAAGATTATAAAAAAGTAACTGGATTTAATAAAGCTAAAACTATATTAAAAGATATAAAATTGGAATTGCCAGATATTCCTAATATTAATGAATTTAATAAATTATCTTTAAATCGAGATAAGAAAATTGAAAAAGAAATTATAAAACCAAAAGATGAATTAATAGAAAAACTTCACCAAGATAATATTAGATTGTATAAAGAATTAGATAAACAAGTAGAAATAATAAGTAAAGCTGAAGATGTTGAAAAAGAAAATTTAAAGTTAAAAAATGAAAATAAAAAAATTGAAAGAGAGTATAAATCAAAAGTTAATAAATTAAATGATGAAAATATGATTCTAACTAGATTACTTAATATTTTAGAAAAAACTGTAGAAAAATTAATAAAATGGGTTTGTAAAAAGTTTGCAGTATCTTCTGAAGAAAGTTTTATTAGGGATTTTGAAAAAGAGAATAATACTTATATAGATGTAGTTCAGCAATATAAATATGAGAATTATAATCAAGATGAGCTTGAGAATGAATATGATGAAGAATTGGGAAATTAAAGAGATTAGTTTAATTAGAAGTTATTTATTGAATTGAAAAAATTGCAAAATGATGGGATTAATAGTTGTAATTTGTTCTATCTTTTTGTATAATAAATTTGTAAACTAATTAAAAGTAAGAGATGTAGCAAATGATTAAAATAATTGAAATTATTAATTACATATGCGCCAATATGAGTAGTTTTATTAACTAAATAGAAAAGTTATAGAATAAAGACTACTCTATTTTGTTATTTTATTGTTATTAATTATAAATAAAAAAAGAGGAGGAGCATGAAATTATGAATAAAGAAATGGAACAATTAGAGATGGCCTGGTGGTCAGTAAAGGCTATAAAAAATAAAGTTGAGGCATGTACTATGGATATAATTGAAATGATTTCAGACATAAGAAAGTTTATTGAAGATAATTATCGTCATTATGAAGATGCAAATGGAGAAAAACAAGTAGTTCAACAAAGAATAGGAGGTGTTTTACAACAACTTGAAGAATTACAAACTGAATATGAAATTTGTAATTATGAAAATGGGGAAGTTTTAGAAGCTTCTAACAACCATCAAGAAGAAAATAAGCAACTATTAGATGAAGTAAAATCCGAAATTATAACAATATTAGATAGTTTTTCAAATGTAACACAAACTAGTGAATATGAGGAGTTGGATTGGGATTTGCAAAATAAAAAAACAAGTATAACCAATAAATTAGACGGATGTTACTCTGATATATCTGCAACAGTTGAGAGTATTAATATGTTAATGTTAGAAATAATAGAATCACAAAAACAAGAAAATGAGGTTGTTAATGAGGGACAAACTGAAACAACAGAGTCAAATACTAAATTACATAACGAATATATAAATTATGGAGTTGTAGAACAAGATTTACAAGATTCTAGAGAAAATATAAATTTAGCAATAAGAGAAAAGCAAAATCCACAAAGAAGTCAAATAAATCAAAGCGTAAATAACAAAGGAGATAGAGAATAAAATGGTTGAAACAAATGAAAAAGTTTTTTCAGAAGTATATGCAATTTTAAAAATGTTAGGAAACACATATATAAATAAATTACCTGAAAAAGTATATAATTTGATATGTAATTCTAAAGATGAAAATTACATTCCTGTATATATGAAAAGTAAATCATTTGAAGAACAAAATATAAAAAAACAGACAGTAGCAATTATTGCTTTATTACACTTAAACTATTGGTGTGATACAGAAAATGAAAAAGAAAATTTAAAAAACATAATATTGAACAATGGTATAAATTTAGAAAAAGAGTTAAGAACCAAATATAATCCTGATGAAATTTTTAATAATAAATTAAAAAAGACTGAAGAAGTTACAGCATTAGTTGAAA
This sequence comes from Clostridia bacterium, assembly GCA_017625035.1. GTDB lineage: Bacteria > Bacillota > Clostridia > TANB77 > CAG-508 > CAG-492. Next base: position 29,386 of record JAGALX010000019.1, on the reverse strand, counting down.
TAAAACAGAAAAATATATTTGAGAAAATAATTGATTTTTTTAGAAACAAATTAAAGTTTAAAAGTAAATAATATTGATTATAAGGTAGAAAGGATTGATTTTGTATGGAACAAGAAAATAATGAAATAAGTGAGTTTAAAGAAAATAATTTTTTATGTGTAACAAGTATAATCATGTCAGTAGAGATATTTATTATCGTTATGTTATCATCATTACAATTAATCAGAATAATAAGTGATGGTTTTATTACATTTTTAATTAATCTGGCAATAACATCTATTATTATTGGAGTAATTGGAATGATAACATATAGAACGTCAAAAAACAAAAATATTTGGATGGGGATATTTGGAATAATACTTGGGATAATTGATTTTGTAAATGTTATTAGTTTTATAAATTAAATCATACATAATTATTATATAATTCAATAAAATAGAAAAATGCAGATATTAATGAAGAAAAAAGGAGGAACAAATGAAAAATAAAATTTTAAAAATTTTTGCAATTATTGGTGCGATAATAGTTACATTATATCTAATAGGTTTAATTATAGGAATTGTTTCTGGAATTCAAAAAAGGAAAAATGATGAACTTAATTATGTACCTACGTTACAAGAAAAAAACAATCCTGTAGCGATTACAGTAACAAACCCAACTTCTGGGATATACAAAGCAGGTCAAGAGGTAATAATAGAGGCTGAATTTACTGAAAATGTATATGGAGGTGAAAATCAGGAAGTAATAACTTCTGAAACTGCTCCTGATTTATATATTCAATTTGGATATGTTTCCTCATATTCAAAGAAAATGAGTTTTAAACAAGTAAACGAAAAAAAAATTCAATATACATATACATTAAAGGATGATGATGTTGGTATATTAGTAATAATGGGATATAAAGGAATTGTATATAACAAAGATGGAAAAAGTATAGAAGTACAAACAAGAAATATAAATGGTAATACAATAACAGGAAGTGGATTATTAGTCGATAAAGTACATATAGGTGACTATGTAAATTATGATGCATCTAGCGGTAATGGAACGGGAAGAAATTATACAACAGAAGAAAACAGTACTGGAAGTAAAGTGGCTACAACATTTAGTTCAAGTGACGATATGAAATGGAAGGTAATGAACATAGATTATGAGTCTGGTACAATAACTTTAAGAGCAGATAAACAAACAAAACAAGAATTGACTTTATCTGGAAAAAAAGGTTATATGAATGGTGAAGAAGTATTAAATAATATAGGAGCAGTATACGGATATGGAAATGGAGCAACTGGAGGCAGAAGTTTAACAATAGATGATTTAGATAAATTAAATTCTTATAAAATAACAGAAACTGCAGAATCTGATACAGCATATGATAAATTAAATGGTACCAAATACATAACAGGAACTTTTTTGGCAGAAGATGGAACAGAAATAACAGCATCCATAGACAATACCGTAACTATGAGTTATACGCAATCAACAACCTCAAAATTTACAAACAAACCAATTACATGTAGTGTGAAATTACTAGGAGCAAATTCATTTTGGTTAGCATCTCCTTGTATTGGCATATACAACGATCGTTGTTATTATTGTTTTAGAAGCGTTTATAATGGTCATTTGTCTCAGGAGTATTTGTTTGAAACAACTGGACCTGGTTATGCAAATACTAAAAGTTACTCAGTTGTTCCTGTGATTACTTTAAAAGCTAATATTTTAACGAGTGGGAGAGATAACGAAAATAATGCGTGGGATTTAATAATTGAGTAGAGATTTCTGGTTAATGATTGGAATATAGATATTAAAAGGAGATAGAAAAAATGTTAGAAAAATATATATACATATTTGATGCGATAGTGTTTATAACAGGAGTATGTTCGTTTTTTATTAATTTAAAAAGGGACAAATCTATGTTTAGTTCTGTTATATCAATTTTGATAGGTGTTTTTGGAGTTTTTATAGCTAATTTTATTTATGTAATTGTAGAGGGCAAATGGTTAAACGGAAAATTAACAATTATTATATACGCAGTAATGGAGTTTATAGAAATTTTATTATTATTTAAAAAGAAAAGGTTAAAAGCATTTTTTATATCAATTTGCTTAACCATACTGATTGCAATTTCAATTCTATATGCAAACCAATTAGAAGTACAGAGTATATTTAACTATGGTTTAGATAATCAGAGCAATACAGCGGTAATAAAGGGATTCAACAGGGAAAATAAAGAGTCACACTTGGAAATTCCAATGTATATAGTAAAAGGAGTAAGTTTTTATAAGGTAACTTCAATAAGCGAAAAAGCATTCTATGGATGTGAAAAGTTATATCATGTGAAATTACCTAATAGTATAACTAATATCGGAAATTATGCTTTTGCAGAATGTAAAAGTTTATATGATATAAATATTCCTTATGATTTGGAAACATTAGGAGCTAGAGCTTTTTGCAATACGAGTTTAAAGGATGAGATAAAATTAGAAAACATAAAGTTGAAAAATGATATAAATTTATATGATTATTTAAATGATTATGTAGTAAGAGATTACAGAAATTATAATTTTGACCATGGAATACAATATTACGGTTTCAATGAAGAATTATGTTTAACAGAAATTGGTTTTATTGATAAAACAGGAAAAATAATGATTGATAATACTAATTATACTCCTGTTAGAAATTTTTCAGAGGGGTTAGCACCTGTATATAAAGATAAAAAATATGGATTCATTGATGTAAATGGGAATGTAGTAATAGATTTTCAATACGATAAAGTGTATGATTTTTCAGAAGGATTGGCATGTGTAGGAAAAGATGGAAAATTTGGTTATATTAATACAAAAGGAGAAACGATAATAGATTTCCAATATGATGATCCATCAATAAGGTCTGGAGCTTATATTTCTGGGAAAGATTTTGGATTATTCATAAAAGGAATTGCTTGCGTAAAAAAGGATGGAAAATTTGGATATATAGATACAAAAGGAAATGTTTTAGTTGATTTTGAATTTAGCTTTGGTTATTCTTTTTACGATGGAATTGCACTTACAAGTAAAGGTTATATAGATAAAAATGGAGATGTGGTTATTGATGAAACAAATTATAGTGCGACTAGTAGCTTTTCAAATGAATTGGCTGTTGCTGAAAGAGATGGAAAGTATGGATACATAGATACCAAAGGAAATGTGATTATAGACTTTAAATATGATTATGCTTATAAATTTTCAGATGGTTTAGCTGTTGTAGAGAAAGATGGAAATCTTGGTTATATAGATAACAAAGGAAATGTAATTATAGATTTTGAATATAAAGATGCAAATGATTTTTCAGAAGGATTAGCTTCTGTTTACAAAGACGGAAAATATGGATATATTAATACAAAAGGAGAGGTTGTAATAGATTTTCAATTTGACGATGCTTATGATTTCTCAGAAAAAATGACTCTAGTAAGGAAAGATGGTAAGTATCAATTTATAAATAAAAATGGTGAAACTGTAATTGATAAAGTTGAAGTAAACGAAATAATATTTGCGATAATAAATAATAAAACATAATATACTTAGAAGAAGAGTGTATAACGGAAAGTGCAATAGCTGTCTATATGGTTATAGGATTATTCACTATATCTTATATTGGATTAATTTGTAGGCTTAATACTTGTAATTCTTACACTTATTTTAAAAGATAAGTATATCAATAATGTAAAAGAACGAAAAAAACTAAAAGCCATATAAACTTAAGGTTATATGGCTTTTAACTTATTTATTTTTTTCTCTACTTTTATAAACATTAGCTTGATTTCTACATTGAGGACTACAATATTCAGCCTTCGGATTTTTAGCATAAAATACTTTACCACAATGCTTACAAATTTTTAAAGGATTTTTTTCACTACAAATCATAAAACCAAAAGATAGGTCTATAGCTTGTTTTAATGAATTAGGTTGCCAAGATATTTCAGGAGTTTGACCATACATATTAATTGTATATGGTACACCAGAAAAATAATATTTATTTACAGTATTTTCAATGTTAAATTCTTGAACATCATTATTTTGTTTGTCAAAAATCATTTTAAAAATACTATACATTTTTTTTGCATATTCAATTATCCAATCAACTTTTTCACAATAGAAATTAGAATATATTAATTGGTTATTTAATGATGCTTGTTGTAACATTTCTTGTAGATAAAATGTTGATTTAATAACAACTTTTCCATTAGTTACTGTATAACTCATTTCATCTGCTGTAGCAAAAGGAAAGAATAATTTAAAATAATCTTTGGTTTTCATTATACAATTGTTATTTATAAAATTATCTTCTTTTAATGTTACTTCATTCATTAGCATAAAGTCTGTATTAATTGGTGTATCAACCATAAATCCTAATAGACCATATTGCTTAACAAAAAAGTAAGCACAAGCAAATTTTGTTCGTTCATCATTTTCTTCTGAACATATTCTTCCCATATTTAATAAATCAACAAGAATTGAATCCATTTTACTAAACATATCATATAAATCTCTAATATTTAGAAGACCATCTATGTTTGGTACAAGATATTGTTCTTTTCCTTTATATTTTGCTTTATAGTTACCATATCTCATATATGAATATGGACTGTTACTTTTAAAATTGAATTCCATATTGAACCCCCAAAAAAATTTTTTAAAAACTTACGCGTAATAACTTGACGTATTACAAATATTACATTATAATGTAATCGTAATTAATAAGTTTAATACAATAACATATTACAATAATTACTTGAAAATGTCAAGTAGTATAACTGTATTTAAAATTTGTAGACAAAAATTTTACCAAATAGGGATGTGATTTTTATGCAAGTAAAAGAAGTTGTTATTGAAAAATTTTATAACGAACATCAAAAACCAAGTGTTATTGCAAAAGAATTAGGAGTTAATCCTTCATATGTAACAAAAGTAATTAAAAAAGATGATAGATATATTAGAGAAAAAGAATATAGAGCAAGTGTAAGTAAGGAAAATAGAAAAGAAGCAAAGCGTGAGTGGATAAGAAATAAAAGACAAAATGATTATAGTAAACAATTATATGAATATGTAAAAATGCAACATAATCAAGCAGGTAGGGAATTATCGTATTCAAAAGAAATATCAGATTTAGCCTTTGCAAAATGGAATAGAGGAATGTTTCGATATGATAAAAATTCTAGCGGTTTAGTTTTGAATAAAGGATTTAAATTTGCTTTTGATGTTCCAAAAAGAGTAAGTAATGTAGTAAATGTAAGTAGTATAAAAAATAAAAGAATATATGTATAAAATATGCTTGGGGTTTGGTCAAGCGTATTTTTTTGTAATATTTTTAAACTTTTAATAATAGTATTGAAATGAAGGAAGGTGAGAGTTTTGAAAAAGGGTTTGAAGATTACGTTTATAAATCCTAATACTGAAGAACAAATTGTACAAGCATTCGCGGGAAGTCTTGCTTATAATTTAGCTGAGAATGATAATAAGATAATATTTGATTACAATTCAAATGCTTATCAAGATTCTCACAGTATAGATGAGGAATTAGAATTATAATAAATTATAAAAAATTTCAATAAATTATAATAAATGTATTGAAAAAATGATAAAAAATGTGTATAATGAATATAATAGTAGTAGATATTTAATATCTGCTATAATTAAAATGTGAGTCGCAACCCTATTTGCGAATTAAATGGATAGGTGAGAGAATGTGAGCCGCAACCCTGCTTGCGAGATATAAATGGGCAGGTGGAAAAATGTTAATTATAGTAAAGTATGGGGTCTAAAAAATAGATCCCATATTTTCATAAAGAGGAGATGTAGCAAAAATGATAATAGAAGATGGAAAATTTTACTTTATAAATGATGAATTTTTTGATGTATTTAAAGATTATGGTTTGATGATAAATAAAGAAAATGGAAATAAAAGACCATGTTATTTTTGTTTTAGAGATAGACAAGAAAAAGAGATTATATGGTTTGTTCCAATATCTACTAAGTATGATAAATATAAAAAAATATATGATATGAAAAAAATAAGAAGTGGAAAAAGACCAGTATATAATTTTGTTTTTGGTAATGTATTAGGAAAAAAAGCAGTGTTTTTAATTCAAAATATATTTCCTACAACAGAAAAATACATAGAGAAAAAATATACTAATTCAAATAAAGATGTTGAAATTCCAGAAATCGTTAAAGAAGAAGTTATTACTAAAGCATTAAGAGTAGTAAACCTTGCACAAGATGGTGTAAATATTCCATTTTACGATATAATTGAAATGAAAAATATATTATTAGAGGATAAAAATGCAGAAGAAAACATATAAGAAAATGTATAAGTCAATGCACAAGTTTAAAAGAATTATGGAGGAAGTGTTATGGCAAGTAAACCAATATATCAAATATATGCAGAATTACAAGATTATGAACCAAAAATATGGAGAAGATTTCAAGTAATGAATGATATAACTGTTGCAAAATTAGCTTATATGTTAATGGCATTATTTGAGATGCAAGGAAGTCATTTGTATTTATTTGAAGTAGATGAGTTAAATAATTTTATTTTAAATCATCTAGAGCATTATAATAAATATATGAAAGATTATGATAATGATGAATTCTTTAAAGTTGGACAATATGGTTGTATATTTGAAGATGATAATATTATTCCTAGACTAGATAAAAGATACAGAGAATTAAAAGATGCAAAGGATATTAAATTAAAACATATATTAGATGAAGAAAATGAAAGAATGGAATTTCAATATGATTTTGGCGATAATTGGAGATTTAATATTATATTAGAAAAAATATTCCAAGATAATAATATAAATGGAAAAGATTTACCAAGAGTAATTGAAGGAGAAGGATTTGGAATAATTGAAGACTGTGGTGGAACAATGGGATTAGAAGACATTAGAGAAGCATTTAAAATTAAAAAAGGCGAAGATTATGAAATGTATTCTAATTGGTTAGGTAAAGAAGAATTAGACTTAGAAAAATGTGATTTAGACGATTTGAATTTTAGATTAAAAAAGTTACCTAGAATTTTTAGAGATAGCTATGAATATGGTTTAGAGCCGACAGAGAGGTCAATAAAAATATTAGAAAGAGATTATTAATAAGAAGTTGATAAAATAATAATATAAAAGATATTTTAAATAAAGTTTTAAAAGGAAAATTTTAAGGCTTTATTTTTTTGACCTAAAGTTTTTTGTGCGTTCGTATTGAAAAAATGAAACTGATATGCTAAAATGTAACAGAACGAAAACAATGAAACAGAAAAAAGAAAGTAGTGATGTTATGAAAATTGCAGCATATGCAAGAGTATCAACTGAAAAGGAATCACAAGTAGAATCATTTGAAAAGCAAATAGAATTTTTTAATGAATTTACAAAAAAGAATGGATATGAATTGTACAAGCTATATGCAGATGAAGGAATATCAGGAAAACAAATAAAACACAGAAAACAATTTCAGCAAATGATGCAAGACGCTAAGCTTAAAAAATTTGATAAAGTAGTAGTAAAAGATGTAAGCCGTTTTGCTAGAAATACTGTAGATTTATTACAAAGTATAAGAGAATTAAAATCATATGGAATTGAAGTTGATTTCTTAAATAATGGAGAAATAATGGAAGGTGGTTCTGAATTTATATTGACAATTTTAGGAGCAATGGCACAACAAGAAAGTGCTAATATGTCTAAAAGGGTTAAATTCGGAAAAGATATTACTGCCCAAAAAGGAAGAGTGCCAAACTTAGTATTTGGCTACGATAAAATTCCAGATGAAAGATATACTTTAAAAATAAATGAAGAAGAAGCAAAAATAGTAAAAGAAATATTTGAAAGTTATGTATATAAAGGTTTTGGAACAACTAAAATTGCATGGAGTTTAAATGATAGAGGTATAAGAACAAAGAAAACCAAATCAAAATGGGTACAAACATCTATTGTTAGAATGCTTAAAAATCCAATATATACAGGTCGAGTAACAAATAAAAAATCAGAGGTAACAGATTTTATAACAGGAACAAGAAAAGAATTGCCAGAAGAAGAATGGATAGTAGTAGAACGACCTGAAATGAGAATAATATCAGATGAATTATTTAATAGAGCACAAGCCCTTTTGGAACAAAGGTCAAATGAATTTAAGTTAAATAATAAAAGAGAAAAAACAGAATATGTATTTAGCACACTTATATATTGCAAACACTGTGGGTATTCATTTAGAAGAATGAAAAGAAAATATTCAGCAGATGGAAAAGAATATATAAGATGGGTATGTAGTGGAAGAAATTCTATGGGGGTAAATCATTGCCCTAATACAACTACAATAGATGAAGAAGAACTCTTGAATGCAATAAAAATTTATTTAAAAAGTATAATATCAAATAAAAAGAACTTTATGAAATCTGTAGAAAAAGAATTTGAAAAAATTACAAAGTTAAGAGAAACAAAAGAAAGAAGTGAAGAAAGTCTTTTACAAGAAATTGAAAAAGTAACAGTAAAAAAACAAAAATATATGGAAATGTTTCAAAATGAAGTAATTGATATTCAAGAATTGAAGAAATACACAAATCCTTTAAATGAAGATATTGCAAGGCTAGAAAGAGAGTTAAAATTAATTACATCAGAAATAAAAGAAAAAGATGTTCTTCAAAAAGAACTTAGCAAAACGATTAATACTGTAGATGATATTTTGAATAATCAAACAATTACAAATGCAATGTTAAAAACAATTATTGATGTAATTGAAGTAGATGATGACGCTAATATTGAAGTAAGACTTAAATTATTAAATGAAATAGGAACAAACGAACCAGTAGTAACAAGGTTCGAGGATATTTATAATTGTGAAAGCAACGGAAACAATGAAAACAACCTAAATAATAAAAACAACTCCAATAATACAGAAAATGAAAATAATAAAAACAATGCAAACAACAAAAATAATACTAACAACCAAAATTCTACCGTTACAGAAAGTAACATCAGTACATAAAGATGTTTCTGAAAGACTTTTAAAAATAAATCCAAGCTTAGCTTCAGAAGTAAGAGGAATATTAGATGAAAATAAGGCAGAAAGGCACATAAGAGGTGGATTGGCTACAAAATTAAAATATAGTAAACAACATGATGAAGAAAGATAGTAACTAAAGTATGTACTATTCAAAAAAATCCTATGTTACTTCTTACCTAAGTTTTGGCTAAACTATAACAGTAAGTGTAAACTTTCATAGAATTTTGTAGATATTACAAATATTTTATGGTATAATCAAACAAATGAAAAAAGGGAAGGAATGAATAAAATGAAAAAAACAGAATTATTAGCACCAGCGGGATCTTTCGAAAAAGCGAAAACAGCTTTTTTATATGGTGCTGATGCTGTATATGCAGGAACATCATCACTATCACTAAGAACAAGAGCAGAAATGGAAGACAATGATTTAGAAAAAACAATAAAATATGCTCACAGCATAGGAAAAAAAGTTTATACAGCAATAAATATATATGCATGGGATGAAAATTACGAAGAAATAGCAAAACAAGCAAAAATGCTAGAAGAACTAAAAGTTGATGCAGTAATAGTAGCTGATGGAGGAATAGTAGATTTAATAAAAAAAGAAGCTCCAAATGTAGAAATACATATAAGCACTCAAGCAAATATAGTAAGTAGCCATACTGCAAACTTTTGGAATAAAAATGGCGCAAAAAGAGTTATATTAGCAAGAGAGCTAAATAAAAATCAAATAAAAGAAATAATCGAAGGAACACCAAAAGATTTACAAACAGAAATTTTTATTCATGGAGCAATATGCTTTGGATATTCTGGAAGATGCTTTTTAAGTGACTTTTTAGCAGGTAGAAGTGCAAACTTAGGTGATTGTGCTCAAAGTTGCAGATGGGCCTATAATGTTTATGTAGAGGAGCACAACAAACCAGGAAATTTAATGCCTGTAGAGCATGATGAAAAGGGAACTTACATTTTTTCATCAAAAGATCTATGTTTAATAAAAGAAATACCAGAAATAATTGAAATGGGAGTAGATAGCTTAAAAATAGAAGGTAGACTAAAAACCGAATATTATCTAGCATCTATTGTAAATGCATATCGAAATGCAATTGATGATTATATGAAAAATCCAAATGATTTTAATTATGAAAAATATCTAAAAGAATTAGAAAAAACTAAAACAAGAGGACTAACAACATTTTATTTTAATGATAGAAATAACAAAGATTTTCAAGAATATGAAGGAAAACAATATAATTCAAATTATGAGTTTGGAGGAAAAGTAATAAACATCTCTGATAAAAAAGTCACAATAGAAATAAAAAATAAACTAATTGTAGGAGATACCCTAGAAGTAATAATTCCAAACAAAATCGAACCATATAAATTTAAAATAGAAAAACTATGGGATTCAGAAACAGATGAAGAAATTGGGTTCGTAAATCCAGGAAAAGCAGGTCAAAGTGTAAAAATGGAAATTCCAATAAAGGTGGAAAACGGCTGGATATTAAGAAGAAAGAAGTAATTAAGATGCTTGACAAAAATATAACTATTAGATTAAAATTATAAAAAAGACATAAGAAAAGAGGTATTAGAACTATGAATTTAATAGATGAAAATGAAGAAAGAGAGCTAAATCAAAACAAAAAAAAGATGTTCACATTTATCATAGCTGCAATAGCCATTTTAATTATAATAGCTATTGGTATAATAGTTTATAGCAATGTTAAAAAAAATAATACACTAAAATTTCAAATAAATGAAACTAATATACCAATTACTAGTGGATTATTTGAAATGGAAGATAAAAAAAATATACATATTGATGAAAATAACCAAATATATATATCTGTAAAAAAATTATCTGCTTTATTAGGTGTAGAATTTTTCAATGATGAATATAAAAATAAAGGTGAAGATACAACCAAATGTTATATAAAAACATCTAACGAATATACATCCTATATATCAAATTCATCACAAATATACAAAGCTGTAATAGTAGAAGAGCAACAAACAAGTACAACAAATAGTAGTAGCAAAAATCAAGAAAGTACAAAAAAAACTACAGAATATGAGTATTTTGAAGTGCAAAGTCCTGTAAAATATATAAATGGTGAAATATATGCGAGTCAACAAGCTATAGAGCTAGGTTTTAATGTAACCTTATATTATGATCAATCAACAAAAACTGTAAGTATATATACATTAGATGCATTAGAAAGTATAGCTGCTTATAATGTTGAAAATGCAGTAATTGGAGCAAATTGCAGCTATTCTAATAAAAAATTATTAAAATATGGATATGTATTAGTTCAAAATATAGATGGTAGCTATGGAGTAGCTAATTACTATAATTACAATCCAAGTGATTATGTTGTAAGTTGTAAATATTCAAACATTAGGTTTATAGAAAGTTCAAGCACATTAATTATAACTACTGCAGAAGATAATAAACAAGGGGTATTAAAATTAGACTTAAATAATCAAGGTAAAGCTAATGTAATAATTCAACCAAATTACCAATCAATAACAAAATTAGATGAAGATTCAGATTTATACCTTGTAAAAGAAAATGGAAAATATGGTATAATAAAGTTAATTGGCGATGAAATAAACATTATATTAAAAACCGAATATCAGCAAATTGGTATTAATGATTACTTATATGAAGGTATGGATAATAAATATATAATAAATGGTAAATATATTCCTGTTAAAATGGATAATTTGTGGGGAATTGTTTCAACAGAAGGTAGAATATTAATAATACCACAATACTCAGGAATAGGTTGTAATTTAGCAGCATCAGGAACTGGAACAGGAGATGGGGTAATAATAATTCCAGAGCTTGTAGATGGAAATGATGGAATAGTATTTTTAACAGATGCACAAAATAATTTATATTCTATAATAAATGTAAGAAATGGATCACAAATAGGATTTACTGCAAATGAAATATATTCGAAATATGAAGATAATGTAAGAAATTACTATATGAAAGTTTCTGTAACAGAAGGAACTTCAACGAAAAATATAGATATTTATAAATTATTCGGAAAAAAAGTAGAAAATGTAGATACTTTAAAAATTGACACTAATGCAAATACAATTGAAAATACAACCACAGAAGAAGCTACAATTCCAGTGAAAAATGCAAACTAAGAACAATAAGTAAAAAACATTTTTCAATTTTTAAATAAAACATAAAAAATAAAAACAATAGTTAAAACATGTCTAAATACCACATTAGACATGTTTTCTGTTTCATATTATAATTAGAATAAAAATAAATGAATTGGTATTCACATAAAAACAGTGTTTATCGGCTATAGGTTAAATTCAATATAATTTTTAATCTGTACTTTAAAATATTTAATAAAAAATGTTCTTGAATTTGTTCTAATATTAATATATAGTATTATATATACAAAAGAAGGAGAGGTGTGTTGTTGTGGAAAATAACATAAAACTAAATTTAGAATATTCTGGAATATCAAATCACGAAATAATGACTTATTCACAAACAGTAAAAAAAGTACATAAAGAGCTAAACGACAGTACAGAAGATAAAAAGAATTTTACAGGCTGGGTAAATTGGCCACAAACATATGACAAAAAAGAATATGAAAAAATAAAAAAAATTGCTAATAAAATAAAGGGCGATTCTAATATACTTATTGTAATCGGAATAGGAGGGTCATATTTAGGTGCAAGAGCTGCAATAGAATCACTAAAATATAATAAAGAAAAACAAAGTAATGTCGAAATCTTATATGTTGGAAATAATTTAAGTGCAAATTATATAAATGAAATAATAGATTACGTATCAGATAAAGAAATATCAATAAATGTTATTTCAAAATCAGGTAAAACAACTGAACCAGCAATTGCTTTTAGAATATTTAGAAATCTAATGGAAAATAAATACGGCATAGATGGGGCAAGAAAAAGAATATTTGTAACTACAACCAAAAGAAAAGGGGCATTATATAAAATTGCTATGCAAGAAAAATATGCAAAATTATCAATACCAGAAAATATAGGAGGAAGATACTCAGTTTTAACAGCTGTAGGATTATTGCCAATGGCAGTAGCTGGTATAAATATTGATAAAATAATGGAAGGAGCTAAATTTGCTCAAGAAAAATATAGTGATGATAATCTAAAATATAATGATTGTTACAAATATGCGGTTGCAAGAAATATCTTATATGAAAAAAATAAGAATATAGAAATAATGGGTACATATGAACCAAATTTATTTTATTTTATAGAATGGTGGAAACAATTATATGGAGAAAGTGAAGGAAAAAATTATAGTGGTATTTTTCCTTCTGGAGCAATATATACAACAGACCTACACTCTTTAGGTCAATACGTACAAGAAGGAAGACGTAATTTATTTGAAACAATTTTAAACGTAAAAAATACTGATTCAGATATTATAATAAATTATGATGAAGAAAACCTAGATGAATTAAATTATATAGCAGGAAAACCTATATCTTATGTAAATCAAAAAGCTATGTTAGGAACTATACAAGCACATGTTGATGGAGATGTTCCAAACATTATAATAGATATTGATAGGTTAGATGAAACTACAATTGGACATTTATTATATTTCTTTGAAAAATCATGTGCAATGTCAGGTAATTTATCAGGAATAAATCCTTTTGATCAACCAGGTGTAGAAAAATATAAAGAAAATATGTTTAATTTATTAGGAAAGTATAAATAATTACTATAAATAAGGTTTTAAAATATAAGATTTAGAAAATGCTTTGAAATATATATTGAAAAATATAATATACAAAAATGAAAGGAGGTATTTATATGGGAATAATATCCTTTTTTAGAGGAACTAAAAATTCAGGAAAATCTCAAAATCGAGATATGTCAGAACAATTGCCAACCAGTAGCAATGAATATATACCAAAATATGATATAACGTTTTACCACCAGACAGAAAATGAATGCTTGGTTGTTGAGTATAAAGAAAAAGAACCTTCTGCTTTTTCTTTATACGATACAACTAAATTAACAATACATTTAAATGAATGTTTAGATAAAAAATATCCTAATATCTTAAGATGTGAGGTGACTAGGCATGATTCAAAAGGGCTAATTCCTTTTTATATAGACAATACAGGTAAGAAGATACCCTGTATTGAGAATCAATTTCAAGATGTTTGGGCGGGAATAAATACTGCGCTTATGATGAAAAATCCACAGTATTGTGAAGCCATAGCTGCAGAGTTATGTAGATTCGATCGTGTTAGGGACTATGTGAATGCAGGATTAGATAGTGGGAAATTTATAGCAGGAAAACGCAGACCTTGTGGTAACTATATTGGAACAATGTCAGAAAAACCTAATCAATATGGTGAATATCATTGTATATTTAATGAGAAAGCTGGTAAGATTGCTCACTATTCGAAAGAAATGATAGGTAGAAGACAAGCGCATAGGGAACAACAATTACCAAATAAGAATAGGTCTAACCGCAGAGATAATGACCAAAACAGATAAAAAAACACATAACAAAATTTGTTATGTGTTTTTTTAGAAAAATATTAATAAAAAAATGATTTTCCCCCTTTTTCTTTATAAATAATAATGTTATAATACATACAAATGTTTTAGGAGGAATTAGATTATGTTTGAAACTATAAGAGTTTACGCTTTTGTTGGGCCATCTGGTACAGGAAAAAGTTATAGAGCTCAAATGGTAGCTGGTGAAAATAATATAAAATACATAATAGATGACGGATTATTAATAAATGATAATGAAGTAGTAGCAGGTACTTCTGCCAAAAAGGCTCCTACGAAAGTAGAAACCGTAAAACACGCACTTTTTTATAGTGAAAAAGAAAAAAATGAAATAGTAAATGCAATAAAAAAATACAAACCAGAAGGAATTTTAATTTTAGGAACTTCAGATGGAATGGTTGCAAAAATTGCAGAAAATTTAGGATTACCCAAAATAAGCAAAACAATATATATTTCAGACGTTGCAACAGAGGAAGAAATGCAAAAAGCACGAAGAATTCGTGTAACAGAAGGAAAACATGTAATACCAGTTCCAACATTTGAAATAAAAAAAGACTTTTCAGGATTTTTGTTAGACCCACTTCAAATATTTAAATCAAAAGGAAATGGTAATGACCCATATATTGCTGAAAAATCTATAATACGACCTACATTCAGTTATTTAGGTAATTTTACAATATCAGATACAGTTTTTAGACAAATAATACAAGCACTAGCTAAAAAAGAAAATTATATAGCTAAAATAAATAAAATAAGAATAGATAAATATGGCGAAGGTATGTCAATATATATGGAAACAATTGTTAAATATGGATGCGATATATCTGAATGTTTTAAGAAATTTCAAGGAAAAATAAAAAAAGAAATTGAAAGATTAACTTCAATGAATGTTCAAAAAATAGACATTGTAGTAAAATCTATAAAGTTTGAAGAAGAAAAATAGGAGGGAATTATAAATGTCATTTATAGTTGCGATAGACGGTCCTGCAGGAAGTGGAAAAGGTAGTGTAACAAAACTTATTGCAGAAAAATTAAATTTACATTGTATAGACACAGGAGCTATGTACAGATGTGTAGCTCTAGATATGATGAATAAAGGAATAAAAATAGATGAATTAGAAAAAATTAATGAACTATTAAAAAATATAGATATAGTACTAGATGAGGAAAATGAAAAGGTCTTCTTAAATGGACAAGATGTAAGCAAAGAAATAAGAAGTGTAGAAGTAACAAAAATAGTATCACAAGTATCTGCAATAAAAGAAGTAAGACTAAAACTTGTAGAAATGCAAAGAAAAATAGCCAAAGATAAAGATATAATAATGGAAGGTAGAGATATAACAACAGTAGTATTTCCAAATGCCAATGTAAAAATATATCTAGATGCAGATGTAGAAGAAAGAGCAAGAAGAAGACAAAAACAAAATGAAGAAAAAAATATAAAATCAACATACGAGCAAGTTTTAGAAGATATGAAAAAACGTGACGAAAATGACAAAAACAAAGAATTTGGTGCACTAAAAATAGCAGAAGATGCAATAATTTTTGATTCTACAGGTCGCACAGCAGAACAATCAGCAAAAAAACTTATAAAAATAATTAAAGAAAAGAAAAAACAAGAAGAACTAGATAAAAAAGTATATGAAGAAACAAAAGAAACAGCAATAAAAAAAATAAAACTAAAAATTGTTAAATCTGTATTATATTATGTTTTCTACAAAATAGTATATAGAATAAAAGTTGTAAATAAAGAAAAAGTTCCAAAAGAAGGTGCATATATAATATGTGCAAACCATATTAATATGTTAGATGCACTAGCTGTAGTAAGTTCAAATAAAAGATTAGTAAGATTTATTTGCAAAGAAAGTATGTTTAAAAAGAAAATTCTTGGTTGGGCATTAAAATTAGCAAATACAATACCAATAAATAGAGAAAAAAATGATATAGAATCAATGAAAAGAACATTAAAAGCCTTAAAAAATGGCGAATTAGTAGGAATATTCCCAGAAGGAACAAGAAAAGGTATGGAAAAAAATATGAAAGCTAAAAATGGAGCAGCATTTTTCTCATTAAAAACAGGAACAAAGGTAATTCCACTCGGAATTCAAGGCTCTTTTAAACCATTTTCTAAAGTAAAACTAGTATATGGAGATCCAATAGACTTTTCAGAATATTACGGAAAAGAAAAAGATAAAGAAGCCCTAGAAAAAGTAACAGATATTATTATGGATAATATAGTTATGTTGACAAATAAAGGCAAATAATATATAATAAAAAAATATTAAGGTAGGTAAGAAATTTATGGATAAAATTAATGAAAATATTACGTTTGAAGAATTATTAAATCAAACTTTAAAAGAAATTAAAATAGGGCAAACTGTTACTGGAACAGTAATAGAAATAACTGCCAAAAAAGAAATATTTATAGACATTGGATACAAAGCAGATGGTATAATACCAGCCAATGAATATCTATTAAATGTTGACGAAAAAGTAGAAAATAAATTCAAAATCGGTGACAGAATAACTGCAGTTATACTAAAACTAAATGATGGTCTAGGAAATGTACTATTATCTTATAACAAAGCAAGACGCGAAATAGATCAAAAAGAATTTGAAAGCAAAGTAAATAACGAATCTATATTTAAATCTATAGTATCAGAGGTAAATGACAAAGGATTAATAGTTAATTTTAATACAATAAAAATATTCATACCAATGTCATTATCAGCAATAAACAGAAATGAAGATCCTCATACTTATAAAGGAAAAGAAGTAAAATTTAAAGTAATAGAATATAATCCAAAAACAAACAGAATTATAGGCTCAATAAAACAATTAGCTGATGAAGAAAGAAAAGCAAAATCAGACGAATTTTGGAACAATGTAGAAATCGGAAAAACATATACAGGAACAGTAAACAGTATAAGTGAATATGGAGCATTTATAGATATAAACGGAATTGTACAAGGTCTATTACATATATCAGAAATGACATGGGAAAGAGACAAAAAACCAAAAGATATAGTAGAAGTTGGACAAGAAATAAAAGTAAAAATAAAAGAGCTAGACAAAGAAAATAAAAGAATAAAGCTTATATATGATAAAAAAGGTCCAAATCCGTGGGAAAAAATCGACGAAAAATATAAAGTATCAGATATTATAACAGTAAAAATATTAAATTTTGCTCCATTTGGTGCATTTGCAAAAATTGAAAAAGGTGTAGAAGGACTAATACACATATCTCAAATTTGTGAAAAAAGAATTGCAAAACCAGATGAAGTTTTAAAAATAGGACAAAAAGTAAATGCAAAAATAATAAGCATAGACAAAGAAAACCAAAAAATAGAGTTATCAATAAGAGAACTTGAAGGAACAAGTAATGAATTAATAGAAGAAAACACAGTTACAGAAACAGCAAAAGAATAAAAAATTGTTTCCGAAAAAAATTAAAAAATATCAAATGGTAAACATTATAAAATAGCAAATATGCAAAGTATAATTAAAAGTTTAATTCAAAAGAAAAGACTAAATATTAGTGTAAAATACTAAACCAAAAGAAGGCAGACATAAAATTAAATGTCTGCCATCTAACCGGGCTATTATGGGTAATAAAATTTAATTTTATTACGTATAATTTTGCAATAATCACAGTTATTAAATATTTGAATAAAAAGGAGTAGTAAAAATGAATAACGAAAAAATAAGAAACATAGCTATTATAGCTCACGTTGATCACGGAAAAACAACACTTGTAGATGCATTACTAAGACAAAGCCACATATTTAGAGCAAATGAACAAGTTCAAGAAAGAGTAATGGACTCAAACGATATTGAAAAAGAAAGAGGAATTACAATTCTTTCTAAAAACACATCAGTTATATATAATGATATAAAAATAAATATAGTAGATACACCAGGACATGCTGATTTTGGAGGAGAAGTTGAACGTGTTTTAAAAACAGTTGATGGTGTTTTATTATTAGTTGATGCTTTTGAAGGACCAATGCCTCAAACAAGAGAAGTTCTAAAAAAATCTTTATCAATGAACTTAAAACCAATAGTCGTAATTAACAAAATAGATAGACCAGGAGCTAATCCATTAAAAGTTGTTGATCAAGTTTTAGAGCTATTTATAGAATTAAATGCATCAGACGAACAATTAGACTTCCCAGTAATTTATGCATCAGCCAAAAATGGAATTGCAAAATTAAATTTAGAAGATGAAACAGATAATGTACACTGTATATTTGATACAATAATAAACACAATATCAGCACCAAACTGTGATATGGATGGAACTGCTCAAATGCTTGTATCAAACATAGATTATGATGATTATTTAGGAAGAATAGCAGTTGGAAGAATAGAAAGAGGAACAATAAAAAATGGTATGCCAATTTCTATTTGTAAAGCAGATGACAAAATAGCTCAAGGAAAAATAGCAAAATTATTTACATATATGGGACTAAAAAAGGTAGAAGTAGAAGAAGCAAAAGCAGGAGATATAGTTGCACTATCAGGAATTGCCGATATAAATATTGGTGATACAATATGTGATTTAAACAATCCAGAAAAAATTCCATTTGTAGATATAGATGAACCAACAGTATCTATGACATTTAGTGTAAATAATGGGCCACTAGCAGGAAAAGAAGGTCAATTTATAACATCAAGACATATAAGAGATAGATTATTTAAAGAATTAGAAAGAAATGTAAGTTTACGTGTTAAAGAAACAGAGTCTGCAGATAGCTTCGAAGTTTGCGGACGTGGAGAATTACATTTATCTGTATTAATAGAAACAATGAGAAGAGAAGGATTCGAATTATTAGTATCTCGTCCAAAAGTTATATTCAAAGAAATAGATGGTGTAAAATGTGAACCAATCGAAAGATTAGTTGCAAATGTACCTGATGATGCAATCGGAACAGTAATTGAAAAACTAGGAAGACGTAAAGGTGAAATGGTAAACATGGAACCAGCAGAACTTGGACACACCAAACTAGAATTTGATATCCCAGCAAGAGGAATAATTGGATACAGAACAGAGTTTTTAACAGATACAAAAGGTGTTGGAACAATGAGTAGTGTATTTGACAGATATGAACCACATAAAGGAGAAATATCATCAAGAACAAGAGGCGTTTTAGTAGCTTTTGAAGCAGGAACATCTGTAACATACGGATTATATAATGCACAAGAAAGAGGAGAATTACTAATAGGTGCAGGTGTAGAAGTTTATGAAGGAATGATAGTTGGATTAAACTCTAGAAACGAAGATATTTCTATAAATGTATGTAAAGAAAAACACTTAACAAACACAAGAGCTTCAGGATCTGATGATGCGCTACGTTTAGTACCACCACTACAAATGTCTTTAGAAAAAGCTATCGAATTTATAGAAGAAGACGAATTAGTAGAAGTTACTCCACTAAATATTAGATTAAGAAAGAAAATATTAGATAGCAAAATGCGTGAAAGAGAAGCTAGAAAGGGGAAATAGTATGGGAATATTTGGCAACATAGGAAAAAGACGGTTCAAGGAATCAGCCACAAGATTCTTTAAGTAAAGAACCGCAACACACAAAAAAGGGTCGGACTACAAGGTAATTTAAATGGTGCCAGTACTCAAATGAAAACTTGCTATGAAGCGAATCGCCAAAGAGAGAAATCTGAGCTTGCTGAGATTATAAGAAGTGCGATTAAAGCTCGGTAAGACGGATGAAGAAGCACTTAAACGTGCCAGATTGCACCACCGTGTAATGGGTATGGATCTAAAGTTCGATAATTGTATAACAGATAAATTTGTAGAATATTTGAGAGATAATATAAAAGAAACAAATCGAGGGCAAAATCATGACGAAGAAAGATAATGCTAATCAACATAGGAGGAACTATGAATAAAGTAGAGCTTGAAAAAATAAAACAAACAGCACTAGAAAACCATATTCCAATAATAATGGACAACACATTAGAATTAATAGCAAAAATTTTAAAAGAAAAAAGGCCTAATAGAATACTAGAAATAGGTGCAGCTGTAGGATATTCAGCAATATGCTTTTCAGAATATTTATCAAACGGCGGAATCATAGAAACAATAGAGCGAGATGAAGAAAGAATAGCCGAAGCAAAACAAAACTTCATAAAAGCAGAAGTATCAGATAAAATAATTTTGCACGAAGGCGATGCTGTGCAAATTCTTCCAACACTAAATAACAAATATGATATAGTATTTATAGATGCAGCCAAAGGAAAATATCCATTTTTCTTAAGTGAAGCACTAAGAATGATAAATAATGATGGAATTATAATAGCTGACAATATTTTATATAAAGGATATGTAATGAGTGATTATAATAAACACAAACAACGAACAGCAGTTAGAAATTTAAGAGAATATATAAAAGAAATAACAGAAAATCCAAATTTAGATACTGAAATTCTAGAAGTTGGAGACGGACTTGCAATTAGTAGATTAAAAAATTAAAAAAAAATATATATATTTTTTTAATAAAAATTGTATTGAGTAAGGATATGAAATTCTATTCATGCAGAGTTATTTTTGAAAACAAAAAGCTTTTTAATTAAACTTCATTATAATTTAATCAAAAAACTTTGTAGCCTTGATATAATTGCTTTGTAAGACATGAAAAATTTTTTTCATGTCTTTATCCTAATATTGAAGAAAAAAATAGTGATTTTTGCAAAAAAATTTGTTATAATGTAATTGGTTATAAAAGGAGAAATAGGGGGGGAAAAATAATGAAAGTAACATTTTATTCAAATTTCTTAACACATCATCAAGTTCCATTTTGTTTAGATATGCAAAAAAGATTAGGTAATGATTTTAAATTTGTTTCAACAGTAAAAATATTTCAATGGCGACTAGATATGGGATTTAAAGATTTAGATCAAGAATATGATTTTGTAGTAAAAGCTTATGAAAGTGATGAAGAGTATAAAAAAGCTGTTGAATTAGCATCAGAAAGCGATATAGTTATAATAGGTTCTACAACGGATGACTGTATAAAAGAAAGATTAAAACAAGACAAAATAACATTCAGATATAGAGCAAGAGTATTTATATTTTTAGATGGATTTTTTAAAACAATATTTGATAAAGAAAAAATGGAATTATTTTATAATAGGCACATAAAATATAGAAAAAACAAAAATTTATATATGCTATGTGCAAATGCATATGGAGCAAATGATTTTAACTCATTAGGATTATACAAAAACAAAATATATAAATGGGGTTATTTTCTTGAAACCAATAAATATGATATTGAAAATTTATTAGATAAAAAATCTCAAAATGAAAAGACACAAATTGTGTGGGTAGCGAGATTTATAAATTGGAAACATCCCGAAATAGTAATAAAATTAGCAAAAAACCTTAAATTACAAAATTATAATTTTAAAATAAAAATGTTAGGAACAGGTAAACTAGAACAAAAAATTAAAGATAAAATAATAAAAGAAAATTTGCAAGATGTAGTAGAAGTAGTGGGCCAAGTTCCAAGTGATAAAGTAAAATATTATATGGAAGATGCAAATATTTTCTTAGGTACAAGCGATAGTAGAGAAGGTTGGGGAGCTGTTATAAATGAGTCAATGAATGCAGGATGTACAGTAATTGCCAATCAAAAAATGGGCTCAGTTCCATTCTTAATTAAGCATAATGAAAATGGACTAATGTATAATTCATATAAAGAATTAGAGCATAATGTAAAAAAAGTAATAAATGATAAATCATTACAAAGAAAATTTGGAAAAAATGCCTATGAGTTTATTACAGAAAAATGGACAAGCGATGTAGCAACAGAAAATTTATTAACTCTATTTGAATCAATTATAGGTGGAAAGGAGTATGATGTAAAGGATGGACCTGCAAGTAAAGCAACAAAATATAAAAGAAAAAAGATTTAGTATAATAATGGCTGCATATAATATTGAAGATTATATAGAAAGATCAATAAAAAGTGTAGTAAATCAAACTTTAAGAAATATAGAACTAATAGTTGTAAATGATTGTTCAACAGATTCAACAGAAGAAAAAATTCTAAAATTATGTGAAAAATATGATAATATAACATATATAAAACATAATCAAAACAAAAAAGCTGGGGGAGCTAGAAATACAGCTTTAAATGTAGCTAATGGAGAATATATAGTGTTTTTAGATGGAGATGATTATCTAGCAGACAATGATGTTTTAGAAAAATTAGATAAAATAATAGGAAATGAAAAAATAGATGTTACATACTTAGGATTTAAAATAGAAGGCGATAGAGAAGAACTTGTTATACCAACACCAGAAACTTGTACAAAAACATATAAAGCCGCAACTGACAAATATCCAAATCCATGGAGTAAATGTTGGAGAAAAGCATTTTTAGACGATAATAATATAAGATTTCCAGAAGATAGATTTTATGAAGATGTATTATTTGTATATAATGGAGTAATGAAATCAAATACTTCCAAAATTGCAGATTTTATTGTTCATAAATATACAAGTGGTAGAACAAACAGTATGACAACTACAATAAATTTAAAAAATGTGGAAGATACAATTAAAAATTTAAATGATTTATTAAAAATGAGAGAATCAGAATATACTAAAGAAATTGATATTATAATAGAAAAAGAAGTAAAGATGTGTAAAAAAAGGTTAGATGATACATTTTCTAAAATCAAATAGTAATTAATATATAATGAAAAAGTTAATGAAAAGTATGCAAATGCTTTTCATTAACTTTTTTGGCTCATTAACCGTTACAATTCAGAATAAAAGTATAATAAAATCTATTGACAGTGGCATAATAAAAATAGTATAATAGACAGAGTTATTACCTAAAATTGGTAAATAAAAGAGATTTAAATTTATATTTAATATTTGAAAAACAAATATTAATCATATTAAAAAAGTAGTTCGGAAAAAATTAATATAAAAAACAATAATGGGTATTATATATGAGATTATATAGTATTTATATAAAACTAGTAATTTGTGAAAATATTAACTTGAAGCGGTAAATACAGTTAATATTATTTACTATGAATATAAGCGAAAGTAAATTAACATTCAAGGAAATAGGTGTGTAAAAAAGTAAATATATGTGTATAATATTTAAAATTTATTTTATATTAAAAAGAATGTTTTTTTATATTAAATAATAAATCGGTGTGGCAAAATAACTATAGAATTATTTAAGGAGAATATAGATTTAAATAAAAATAATAAAAGCAAGGAGTGAATTTTTTTATAATGACAAAAGAAACAAATCATAAAGATAACCCAGTAGAAGAGAAAATAAAAAATAAAAGAAGGGAAAATAAAGCAAAAGACTTTAACAACACTAGAAAACCAAAAAGAAGAGTAAATGAAAGCCCAGAAAAAAGCACATCAAATCCACTAAAAACAAAACCAACAAGAAAAATAGGACCAAAAAGAAAACCAGAAACAAAAACAAGTCCAGAATACGACTTTGAATTCAAAAAAGGAAAACTAAAAATCATACCACTAGGTGGATTAGAAGAAATCGGAAAAAATATAACAGTATTTGAATATGAAGACGAAATAATATTAGTAGACTGTGGACTAGAATTTCCAGAAGATAGTATGCTAGGTGTTGATATGGTAATACCAGATGTAACATATCTAGAGCGAAACAAAGAAAAATTAAAAGGAATGGTAATAACTCATGGTCACGAAGACCACATAGGTTCAATCCCATATGTTTTAAGAAAAGTAGATATGCCAATATATGCAACAAAATTAGCATGTGGATTAATAAAAAATAAATTAGAAGAGCACAAAATGGTTCGTAAAACAAAATTAATAACAGTAGAGCAAGGTCAAACCGTTAATTTTGGAAAAATAAAAGTAGAATTTATCCGTAGCTCTCACAGTATACCAGATTCTGTAATGTTAGCAATAAAAACACCAGTAGGAACAGTACTTCACACAGGAGACTTCAAAATAGACTATACACCAATAGATGGAGAAGTAATGGACTTTGGAAGAATAGCAGAGCTTGGAAACGAAGGAATACTAGCATTAATGTCAGATAGTACAAATGCTGAAAGAAAAGGATACACAATGTCTGAAAGTACAGTAGGAGATGTATTCGAAAAATTATTCCAAAATTGTAATAAAAGAATTGTAGTTGCAACATTTGCTTCAAATGTTCATAGAGTACAACAAATATTAAATTCAGCAGTAAAACACAACAGAAAAGTTGCTGTATGTGGAAGAAGTATGATAAACATGATAGAAACAGCTTCAAGTTTAGGATATATACAAGTTCCAGAAAAAACTTTTATTGATATAGATATGATAAAAAATTATAATGATGAACAACTAGTAATAATAACAACAGGAAGCCAAGGAGAAGCAATGTCGGCATTAACAAGAATGGCATCAGGAGATCATAAAAAAGTAGTAATAACACCAAATGATTTAGTTATTATATCAGCAACACCAATACCAGGAAACGAAAAACTAGTATCAAAAGTAATAGATGACTTAATGCAAATAGGAGCAGAAGTTGTATATAGTGCATTAGAAGATGTTCATGTATCAGGTCATGCTTGTCAAGAAGAGCAAAAACTAATATTTGCATTAGCAAAACCAAAATATTTCATACCAGTCCATGGCGAATACAGACAACTAAAAGCTCATTCAGAAACAGCTCAAGAAATGGGAATACCAAAAGAAAATATATTTATGATGAAAAATGGTAGAGTTCTAGAAATGAATCAAGATGAAGCAAAATTGGCAGGAGCAGTTCCTTCAGGAAAAATACTAGTAGATGGACTAGGCGTAGGAGATGTTGGAAATATAGTATTAAGAGACAGACAACATTTATCTCAAGATGGTTTAATAATAATAGTAATGACAATGGATAGCAGTACAGGTGAAATTGTATCAGGACCAGATGTAATATCAAGAGGATTCGTATATGTAAGAGAATCTGAAAACTTAATGGATGATGTAAAAAGACAAATAAGAGAAGAAGTGCAAAAATTTGAAGACAAAAACATAACAGATTGGTCTACTATAAAATCAACTTTAAAAGATAGTTTACGTGAATATATATTCCAAAAAACAAAACGTAATCCAATGATATTACCAATAATAATGGAAATTTAATAAAAATCCGCACATTGCGCACATCGGGGACGTGAAAAAATGTGCAAAAAACATAAAATACTGGGTTAAAAAGCTCAGTATTTTATTGACTTTAAAATATGCATAAATTATAATTAATCTAGATTGAAGTTTGTTATATCAAAAGCAAACAGAGCAAAATATTTTGAGTTTATAAGAAGTAATGATGAAATAGGTTTTGCTAAATGGTTAGAAAATCTATCTAATGAAGAAAGTGAAAGAATGGAAAAGTTTATAAAATAAATATTTTAAATGTCAGGCTTGCATATTGCAAATTCGGCATTTTCAATATATAATATTGAAGACAATTACAAATATTACAATTGATAGTTATAATATTAAAGAAAATATTATAACTATCAATTTTAGATATTAGAAAATGAAAGGAATGATAAAATGGATTATAAAGAGCTTGCAGATTTAATATTTCCAAATGCAAAAGATATATCATATTATGAAGAAAAATATCCTGAAAGAAATTTAGAAGAAGGAGCAGTTGTAACAAGATACGCACCAAGCCCAACAGGTTTTTTACATATAGGAAGTTTATTTCAAGTATTAATTGCTAGTTTAATGGCTAGAAAGACAAATGGTGTTAATTTTTTAAGAATAGAGGATACTGATCAAAAAAGAGAAATTGAAGGTGCAACAGACGCAGTTATAGCAGGATTAAAAGATTTTGGCATCCACTTTGATGAAGGTATGATTTCAAATGAAGAAGGAAAAGGAGAATATGGTCCATATAAACAAAGTCAAAGAAAAGAAATATATGAATCATATGCTAAATACTTATTAGCACAAGGAAAAGCATATCCATGTTTTGCCTCACAAGAAGAATTAGAAGAAATGAGAAAAAAACAAGAATCTGCTAAAATCAGAACTGGTTATTACGGAGTTTGGGCAAAATATAGAAACTTATCTGTAGAAGATGCTGCAGAAAAAATAAAAAATGGAGAGCAATTTGTTATTCGTTTAAAATCACCAGGAAACGAAGAAAAGAAAATCAAACATAAAGATGCAATTAAAGGAAATGTTGAATTCCCAGAAAATGATCAAGATATAATTATTATAAAAGGTGATGGACTTCCAACATACCATTTTGCTCATGCAATTGATGACCATTTAATGCATACAACTTTAGTAGTAAGAGGTGAAGAATGGTTTTCTTCAGTACCAACACATTTACAATTATTCTATGTATTAGGGTTCAAACCACCAAAATATGCACACATTCCTACAATTATGAAAATGGATGGAGAGTCTAAAAGAAAATTAAGCAAAAGAAAAGACCCTGAAGCAAATGTTGCATATTATTCAGAAGAAGGTATACCTAAAGAATCCGTACTTGAATATTTATTAAATATAGCTAATTCAAATTTCGAAATTTGGAGAAAACAAAATCCAAATATATCAATGAATGAATTTGATTTCCAATTAAATAAAATGGGTGTTAGTGGAGCTTTATTTGATATGGTAAAAATGCTTGATGTTTCAAAAAATGTTATATCAAGAATGAATGCACAAGAAGTTTATGAAAACGCTTTAAATTGGGCAAATGGGTATGATAAAGAATTAGCAAAAATGCTTCAAGATAAAGAATATGGATTAAAAGTATTAGGAATAGAAAGAGGAAATAGCAAACCTAGAAAAGATATTTCAAAATGGTCAGAGCTAAAAGACAACATCTCATATATGTATAATGAAAAATTCGACCAAATAACAGAATTTTCATATGGAAAAATATCAGATGAAAGCGAAATATCAAAAATAGTAAAATTATATGAAGAAAAATATTTCGACATAAATGATGACAAACAAACATGGTTTGACAAAATGAAAGACCTAGCAGAAGAACTAGGTTATGCAAGAGAAGTAAAAATGTTTAAATCAGAGCCAGAAAAATGGCCAGGTCATGTAGGTGATATAAGTACTGTAATAAGAGTAAAACTAACAGGAAGACAAAACACACCAGATTTATATGAAATAATAAATGTTTTAGGAAGCCAAGAAGTAAAAAGAAGACTACAAAAATAAATTAGTGGAAAAGGGGAGAAAGGGAAACGGTTCTCTCCTTTGTATTAACTAAAAGTAAGACATGAGCTAGTTTTTAAACAAAATCATACAAAGTACACTCAAAATAAAAATATTGAAAAAACAGAAATATTATTATATAAATAAGAAGAAAAGTATAAAACTATTTTAGAAATGGAGTGATAAAACTATGTTATATAATATAGGCGATACTGTTAAAACTAAAAAACAACACCCATGTGGAAGCAAGTTATGGGAACTAACAAGAGTTGGAGTAGATTTTAAATTAAAATGTCTAGGATGTGGTCATGTAGTTTTATTACCACGCGAAAAAGCATTAAAAGCAATTACCAAGAAAATAGAAAAAAAAGACAATTAAATATAGAAAGGTTTTTTATGAAATTTATAATCTTAAGTGATATTCATGGAAATATTCATGCTCTAAATGCATGTCTTAATCAAATAGACAAAATGAATTTTGATGCAATAATATGGTGTGGAGACTATATTACAGATTTTTTCAATAGCCATGAAGTAATTCAAAAGATACAAGAATATTCTAAAAAATACAAAAGTTATATAATAGCAGGAAACAGAGAAAAGTATATAATAGAATATGAAAAGCGAAAAGAATCTTGTAATAATGAATTTTCAACTGCAGAGGAGAATATTAGATACACATACGAGCTATTAACCAAAAAAGACCTAGAATGGATAAAAACTCTACCAGATTGTTTAGAGATAAATTATAATAAGAAGAAAATTTATGTATCTCACAAATGCACATATGAAAAAATTCAAGATTGCAATTATAAAATATTTGGTCATTCACATAAACAATATAATTTTAGAAGAGATAATGTCAGATATATAAATCCTGGTTCTATAGGAATAAGTACTGATGAAATAATAGGAGCACAATTTTCTGTATTAGAGCTAAATGATGATTACGAAAAAATAGAAGAATATCAAATAAACTATGATATAAAAGTGCCAATAGAAGAGCTAAAACAAACGGCTTTATATAATGAAGGGGTTAAATGGGGCCAATTATTAGTAAAAGAATTAGAAACAGGAATAGATTATCCCCAGATATGTCTAAAAGAATATAATAGAATAAAACAAGAGCATCATATTAAAGAAGAATCTATGGAAATATGGAATGTTGCATTAAATAATATAATAAATAGTTAGGTAATAGAATATATTTATATTCTATCTAAATTATAAACACAAAAGGAGTTAATAGAGCTCTTTAGGATTTTTTGAAGATTATTGTATATTTGATGAGAAAGCTGGTAAGATGGCCCATTACTCGGAAGAAAAGATATCTAATAAAAGTATTGCTTTTGACGAAATATATATATAAGCAACTAATAGTTACAGTTCACAGCTAGTAAAAAAATAATTAAAAATATTAAAAAAATGTGTTGACTTTAAGAGCACCATATGTTATTATAAGCAAGTACCAAGCAACAGAGCAAAAACATATTAAAATTTGACACAATAATTAGTTGATTCTAACAAGATGAAAGAGCAAAAGTTAAGTCACTAATTTTTGAAAATTTTAACCAAAAAATGGTGT
>JAGALX010000018.1 GCA_017625035.1 Clostridia bacterium | reverse complement strand
GAGCCATCATCATTAAAACAATTAGCATTATAGGTTCTAGAATTATAAAATTCTAAAAAATCATTTTCGTTAATAGTTTCTACACTTTTCATATTTTCCTCTGAATAAGATTATAACAAAAAAAGAGTTGCGGGAGCAACTCTTAAAGGAAAAATTTATTTTTCCTATTTTTTATATAAAAAAGGAAAGGAAGGGATGAAAAAAATGAACATACTAATCGGAATCAGCTGGCCATTCGCCAACGGCGACCTACACATAGGCCACGCAGCAAGCAGTCTACCAGGAGATGTAATAGCAAGATATCACAGACTAAAAGGCAACAACGTAATACTAGTATCAGGAAGCGACTGCCACGGAACTCCAATAGACGTAAAAGCAATACAAGAAAACAAAACCGCAAAAGAAATAATAGAAAACTGCCATAAAAATTTCTCAGAAGACTTCAAAAAACTAGGAATCAGCTTCAACCTATACAATCGAACAGACGACATCTATCACAAAAACTTCGTAAAAGAGCAATTCAAAAAATATTACAGAAACGGGTATCTATACGAAAAAACAGAAGAGCAACTATACTGCGAGCACTGCAACCTATTTCTAGCAGATCGCTACATAATAGGAATCTGTCCAAAATGTGGAGCAGACATAAAAGGAGACGAATGCGAAAAATGCGGAAGTCTACTAGAAATCAGCAAAGTGCAACAAACCAAATGTGCAATATGCGGAAACCAAACAAGCATAAAACAAACTAAAAATCTATATTTCACACTATCAAAATTCCAAGAAAATCTAAACCAATTATTAAACCAAAACAAAACAGACTGGAGAGAAAACGCAGTACTATTCACAGAAAGATACCTAAAAGAAGGTGTACCAGACAGATGTGCATCACGCAGTTTAAACTGGGGAATAGACATACCAATAACAGGCTATGAAGACAAAAAAATCTACGGCTGGTTTGAAAATGTATGGGGCTATGTAACAGCAAGCAAAAAATATTGCGAGCAAAATAATTTAAACTGGGAAGACTTCTGGAAAAACGACAAAAACAATAAAATCTATCTAGTTCATGCCAAAGACAACATACCATTTCACACAGTAATATTCCCATCACTACTATTAGCAACAAAAGAAAACTACAAATTGCCAGACAAAATAATTTCAGACGAATACATCACAATAGAAGGAGAAAAATTATCAAAAAGCAAAGGAAATTATATAGCTGTGAAAGATATGTTAAACAGATATCCAGCAGATGCAATAAGATATTATTTTCTATCAAATGATCCATCAAAAAGAGATTTCAACTTTACATGGAACGATTTTATAAACTCAATAAACGGAGAATTGTTAGGAAAATGGGGAAACTTTATAAACAGAACATTGGTATTTATTAATAAATCTTTTAACGGAAAATTAACCAGCACTGTAATTGAGCAAGAGATAGAAGAAAGACTAAAATTGTTATTTTCTGAAGTTGGAACTGATATTGATAATGGAAATGTAAAAGAAGGATTACACAAAATTTTCGATTGTATAAATTTTGCTAACAAATATTTTGATGAAAAACAGCCATGGATTTTAGCAAAAACAGATAGTGATAAATGTAATAATGTGTTATATAATTGTTGTAATATAATTTATAATATTAATTTATTGCTAAAACCGTATTTACCATTTTCTGCAGAAAAGGTAGAGGAGTATTTGAATGTTTCTAGTGATGAATGGATTTATAAGAAGATTGATAAGGTAGAAATTTTAGAGGATGTTCAGCCTTTGTATGAGAGGTATGATAAAAAGGTTATTGAGGAAGAGGTAAATAAATTATTTTATAAATAATATAATTATTGGAATAAAATGTCAAAATATAACGGTTTAAAAACATCAAAAATCACGGCATAGAATTGACAAAAATCACGGATTAGCGTAAAATAAATATATAAATATATAGAGAATAAGAGGTGATTATCTATGAAAATAGAAAATTATAAAAAGAGAATTGCTGATGAAAAAATAAAGCGTTATCTAAAATTATTTGGTGCAATTAGTATAGAAGGACCAAAATATTGTGGAAAAACATGGGCTGGACGTTATCATTCTAACAGTGAAATTCTTTTGCACAAGACAACAGGAGAAACATCCAACAATGTTGAGCTTGCCAAAATATCTCCATCAATCATTTTAGAAGGCGAAAAACCAAGACTAATTGATGAGTGGCAAGAAGCAACAAATTTATGGGACGAAATAAGGGTAGATGTTGATAAAACAGGTTTAAAAGGGCAATACATTTTAACAGGTTCTGCTACACCAAACAGAAAAGGAATAGCACATAGTGGAGCTGGTAGATATGGAAAAATACATTTAAGAACAATGAGTTTATACGAATCAGGAGATTCCACAGGAGACATATCATTAGAAAAATTATGCTATAACGATTTTAAACCAAAAGCAACAGGAGAAGTAGATTTAAGAAATTTAGCTAAATTAATAATTAGAGGTGGATGGCCTGCAAATTTAGACTATTCAGCTAAAGATGCAAGTGAAGCAATAGAAGAGTATATAAACATAATAATAGATGATGACTTAAATAGGTTAGATGGTATAAATAGAGATAAGCATAAAGTTAGATTATTGTTAAAATCATTAGCAAGAAATGAAAGTACAACTGTATCAAATATGACTCTAAAAAAGGATATAAATACTATAGATAATGAAGATATAGATATAGATACATTAGCTACGTACTTAGACGCACTAGATAGATTATTTTTATTAGATAATGATGAGCCATTTTCAACTAATATTCGTTCATCTGTAAGAGTAAAACAATCAGAAAAAAGGCATTTTGCAGATCCTTCAATAGCGTGTTCAATATTAAATATAAGAGAAGAAAATAAACTTATAAATGATTTAAATACATTTGGATTTTTATTTGAGGCTCTTGTAGAAAGAGATTTAAAAATATATGCAGATAGCTTTAATGCTAAATGTTATCATTATCAAGATTATCAGAATAAAGAAATTGATAGTGTTATAGAATTAGAAAATGGTGATTGGTGTGCATTTGAAATAAAACTTGGAGCACATCAAATAGAAAAAGCAGCAAACGATTTGTTAAATTTAAAAAAACAAATTGAAAATGATAATGGAAAAGTACCCTCAGTTCTTTGTGTAATTTGCGGCTTAACAAATGCAGCATATCAAAGACCAGATGGAGTTTATGTAGTACCAATTACAGCATTAAAAAATTAATGGTTTTATATAAAATATGAAACTTGTAAATTAAAAACTACTTTATAGTATTAATGGGAGGTAATATTCATGGATATAATGGTACAAGGAGAAGGAAAAAAATTTTATAAACCAGATGAGGTATTATTATCTATCAACTTTTTTGTGAATGATAAAACTTACGAAAAAGTTCTAGAGAAAGGAACTAAAAGTGTAGAAATATTTATTGAAAAAATATTAAAAAAATTAAATATTAATAAAGAAAATTTAAAAACTAGAAATTTTAGAATTTCACAAAACACACACTTTGATTATCAAACAAAAAAACAAATTGATTGTGGTTATGATTATAATCAAAGCGCAACTTTAAAAATGGACTATAATATGGAAAAAATCGCAGAATTTATAGAAGAAGTATCAGCATTAGATAATCCACCTAAATATAACATGAGTTTTTCTATTAAAAATCAAGAAACTGCTAAAAAAGAAGTTATGAGTGAAGCATATAATAAGGCAAAAGAAAAAGCAGAAATTATAGCAATATCAGCAGGGAAAACATTAAAAGATTGTATAAAAGTTGATTTTAGGCCATTTCAAGAAGCGGTATATTCTAATAGTAGATTATCAGATGTTGATTTATTTGAAAGTGAAAAATCAATAGGAACTGCATCAATGAAACAAAGACAAGCAACAGCAGATGTTATACAAAATACATTTACACCTGAAGATGTTGAAATAAGAGAAACATTGTATTGTTTATGGATTGCAGAATAGATATTACAAAAATAGATTATTATGGATATCATGAAGGAATTGGTAACAATATAAATGAGACGAAATTAATTAAATAAAAAGGAGAGAAAAAACATGATACACAAAATGAAATTAAACCCAAGTCCATTCGAAAGAATAAAAAACGGAACAAAAACAATAGAATTTAGACTATTTGATGAGAAAAGACAACAAATAAAAATCGGAGACCAAATAGAATTTTCAAAACTACCAGACTTACAAGAAAAACTACTAGTAGATGTTACAGACTTATACAGAGAAGACACCTTTGAAAACTTATTTAAAAAACTATATACCGGAGAAGAAGTAATAAGAAAAACAAAATCTATGTATGAAATTTATTCACCAGAAAAAGAGCAACAATATGGTATTCTAGGAATCAAAATAAAAATCAATATAGACGACTTAAAGCAAAATCTCGAAAAATTCACCTCATACAATGAACAAGAAGAAGCTGAAAGAAAAATAATGCTAAACTATATCAATACCTTTGATGATGTACTAACCAGACAAAATGAATGTGGTCATTTTACAAGTTCTGCATTTGTACTTAACAAAGAAAGAACAAAAATTTTAATGATATACCACAAAATATATAATTCATGGGCATGGGTAGGCGGACACAGTGATGGAGATAGTGACCTTTTATATGTTGCCATGAAAGAATCAAAAGAAGAAACAGGAATAAAAAATGTTACACCTATTTCTAAAGATATTTATTCATTAGAAGTAATTACTGTAAATGGTCATGAAAAAAGAGGAAAATACGTAGGTTCACATGTTCATCTTAATGTTACATATTTATTAGAAGCGGATGAAAATGAAGAAATACACATAAAAGAAGATGAAAATAGTGGTGTGAAATGGGTTCCAATTAATGAAATTTTAAATGAGTCATCAGAACCTTGGGTAAGAGATAGAGTATATTCTAAGATAATAGACAAGATGAAAAAAGATGGAACTATTAAAACAATTTAATATAAAGGAGATTTTCATATGATTGATCTAAAAAAGACACAAAAAGAAATATATCAAAACAAAGTAAATAAAGGATTTAATGTTACAAATATTGATGAAGAGTTTTGTTTAACATACGGCGAAGTTGCAGAAGCATATGAAGCTTGGAGAAAAAAGAAAGATGATTTAGGAGAAGAATTAGCTGATGTTGCTATATATTTATTAGGTTTATCTGAAATATTAGGGATAGATTTAGAGGATGAGATACAGAAAAAAGTTTATAAAAATTCAAAGAGAGAATATAAAGTTATTGATGGTGTAACTACTAGAATAAAAGAATATGATGAAGCATAAAAAAATTGGGAGTGTTAGGAGTATGTCAAATGACCCCGTCCCCAATGACATAGTTCCTCAAACCCTTGAAAATACGACGATGTTAATTTGAGTTGCTAAATTTCCAACTTGAATTGATAGAATGCAACTGAAAAAAGAGGTACAATTTTAACTAAAGAAAGGGAGGAAAAAATAATGAATTTAGCAGAAAAATTATTTGAATTAAGAAAAGCAAAAAATTTAACACAAGATGATGTTGCAGAAAAATTAAATGTAACTAGACAAACAGTTTCAAAATGGGAGACAGGACAAAGTACACCTGATTTTGATAAAATAGTTCCGTTATGTGAATTATATGAAATATCACCTAATGAATTATTAATGGGAGAAAAACAAGAACCTGAGAAAGAAACTGTTGATAGTGAAAATAATGAAGAATTTAATTGGAATGAAGCAAAGAAACATCTTTTTTTAAGAGGGAAGGATGATGAAGAAAATTATGAAAATATGACTCAAAATCAGATTAAGATAAAATCTGCCAAAGTAGTTAGTAGTTCAATTTTAATTTTCTTTATTGCTATAGCTTTTGCAGGAATAGGAATTACTGTATTAAGGTGGAATCCTGTTGTAGTTGGATGTACTTTTTTAATACTAATTGGATGGGGTGTAACAAGAATTGTAAAGCATTATATGTCAATTCCGAAAATTGAAAAAACAAAGGAAGAAGAAAAACAAGATAAAATAGTAAAACAAATAAATGATATTATTGGTGGAATTGGAGTTGCTATATATTTTATAGTAAGTTTTATAACTATGGCTTGGCACATTACTTGGGTTATATTTATAATTACGGGCTTAGTTGGAGAAATTGTTAAACTTATATGTATGCTAAAGGAGGATGATAATGATGAAAAATAAAGGTATAATTGTAACTTTAATAATTTTACTAAGTATTATAATATTCTTTTTAGTAATGTTTCTTGTTATGTGTTTAAAAGGTGGATTTAATTTTAAAAATGGAATATTTAATATGGGTCCAAAAAGTACAAAAATTATATATGATAAACAATTTGAATTACAGGATATAAAAGATATAGATATAAAACAAGATGCAGGAGATATTATAATTAAAGAATCAACTGAAGATTATATAAATGTTGTTCTTTATGGAGAGAATGAAGAAGATGCACAAGTTGAATTAAATAACGGAAATTTAAATATAGATAATACACATAATAAAAATAAAAAGAATTTTGGTTTCTTTAGTTTTGGAACAACAAAAAATAATATTATAATATACATTCCTGCTACTTATTCTAATGAAATTAAGATAAAAAATGATTATGGAGAATGTGAAATAACAGATTTAGAAAATGCAACAGTAAATATTGATTGTGATGCAGGAAATGTTAAATTAGGAAAAATTAAAAATGCAGTTTTAAAATGTGACTATGGAAATATAGAAGTAAAAGAAATTACAAATAAATGTGATATAAAAGCTGATTGTGGTAATATTACAGTTGATACAATATATATAAAAGAAAATTCTAATATAAAAGCAGATTTTGGAAATGTAGATATTAACAATACAAATGATATTTACATAGAAGCAAATGTTGATCTTGGAAATGCAAATATAAATAAGAATAATAGAAATTCAGAAATTACATTAAATGTAAATTGCGATTGTGGAAATGTAACAATAAATAATTAATAGTTTTTTTATTAAGATTTAGGGTGGATAAGTTATAAAAGCTTATTCATTCTTTTTTTTACTTGAATTCACTTAGAAATGTTGAAATTGTAGTTGGAACAAAATTAATGTATTTTTGTTAAAAAACAGAAAATTTTAAGGATAGTTTGTTTTGTTAAATATTAATGATATAATGTGTTTGAAAAGTAATTGTAAGGTATTATAAAATAAGAAATATGTAATACAAAAATATAATTAATTAAGTTTTACAATAAAGAAAGGTTTAAAATATGGATAAAAAATTATTTTTTGAAGCAATAATAAAATTTGCACTAGGTTTACTAATAATAGGAAAACTTATATTTTTACCAGCAAATACAATCAACTTTTGGAATGGATGGCTATTTATGGGACTTTTATTTATTCCAATGTTTATCGCAGGTATTATTATGATGATAAAATCACCAGATCTTTTAAGGAAAAGACTAAATGCAAAAGAAAAAGAAAACGAGCAAAAACAGGTAGTAGCATTAAGTGGATTAATGTTTTTGGCAGGTTTCATAATTGCAGGGTTAAATTTTAGATATAGTTGGATAGTGATTCCTAATATTGTAGTAATTATTTCATCAATTATATTTATAATATCATATATTTTATATGCAGAAGTGCTAAAAGAAAATGCATATTTATCTCGTACAATTGAAGTGCAGAAAAATCAAAAAGTAGTAGACACAGGATTATATGGAATTGTAAGACATCCAATGTATTCAGTGACTATTTTGTTATTTTTATCAATGCCATTGGTGCTTGGTTCTATAATTTCGTTTGTAATTTTTTTAGTATATCCATTGATTATTGCAAAAAGAATAAAAAATGAAGAAGCGGTGCTAGAAAAAGAATTAGTGGGATATTCAGAATATAAAAAGAAAGTTAAGTATAAATTGATACCATTTATTTGGTAATCAAAATGAAGTAATATATTATAGAGGATTAAAAGAGTATCAAAATAAAACAGAAAAAGGATATTCAATAGATACATGTTTAAATGCGCAAAATCAATATATTGTTTTATTAGAATATTATTTAAAAAATTATTAGAAAAAGAACAAATAGGAAAAAATCATATATAATTTATTGTTGAGTTGTCATAAAAAGGGTGTTATAATTAAAAACATAAAATGTCGTTAAAGGAGACCAACTATGAAAAGTCAATAGAAAAATGAATAATTTTTCAAGATTTTTTGATAGAAAAAAGGTCAACTTTAACAACCGTTTTTAGTCAATTTTTAAAAACGGCTGAACACATTGAAAAATAAATATTTAATT
>JAGALX010000017.1 GCA_017625035.1 Clostridia bacterium | reverse complement strand
TAATTTTGAGGAATTTTTTCCAGAATTAATAGCCTATTTGTTGGTAAATTAGAATGCGGTTTTTAATGATTTAAAATCCACCAATCCGTGTGTTATTAGTGGATTGATGGATTTTAAAAATATTTTTATAATTCTATCCTGAATGCCGAAAGGACTTAAAGCATTTACATTCTACTATATTTAGATTAAAACTGCATGAAATAACAGAAATTGCAAAAATATTTTGATTTACATTCTACTATATTTAGATTAAAACTAGCGATGGAAAATAGAATGGTTAATGACGATGCTATTTACATTCTACTATATTTAGATTAAAACGCGCACGTGATTTCAATACCGTCTTCAAATTCCTCAATTTACATTCTACTATATTTAGATTAAAACAACAAGAGCTAACAATCATAGGAGCTAGACCTGGTGTATTTACATTCTACTATATTTAGATTAAAACAAAATTCATCTCTATTTTTAATGCCTGCTAATTCTATATTTACATTCTACTATATTTAGATTAAAACAACAAGCTTACTAGAGCAAAGAAAAGTAATTATAGTATTTACATTCTACTATATTTAGATTAAAACGTTTACCGTCAACCACAATCCAATCATTTATTTTTTATTTACATTCTACTATATTTAGATTAAAACTTGTTTTACACAATTTACGCAATCGACTTCATCTATATTTACATTCTACTATATTTAGATTAAAACTTGTTTCCTTTTGGTGGTGTAATTCCACTTGTAAATGTATTTACATTCTACTATATTTAGATTAAAACAAAAAGAAATCTGGAACGATGCATTGACTTTTTTATTTACATTCTACTATATTTAGATTAAAACAAACAAATTCTTGTTTTTGCCTCTATATTATTATCATCATTTACATTCTACTATATTTAGATTAAAACGCTTGTAGACAGTTTAATGAGAAATTTAGACTCACATTTACATTCTACTATATTTAGATTAAAACTCTATCGTCTGTTTTTTCTGCTAGTGCTTTATCCATATTTACATTCTACTATATTTAGATTAAAACTTAATACACCATATCCAGATTATTGGGCTAATCAAGATTTACATTCTACTATATTTAGATTAAAACTTTAAAATTTTTATATAAAACGTCCTTTGCTGTCAAATTTACATTCTACTATATTTAGATTAAAACTCGCCCGTTGTTTCATCATAAATTGGCTCTTTTAAATTTACATTCTACTATATTTAGATTAAAACATGGCTATTTAAGTGAAACATTAGAACAAAAATCTTTATTTACATTCTACTATATTTAGATTAAAACTTGATGAATACAACAATACAAAATCTTTAGTTACAAATTTACATTCTACTATATTTAGATTAAAACACAAATAAATGCTTTAGAAAGCGCAATTTTAAGCTTATTTACATTCTACTATATTTAGATTAAAACATGAAAATCAAGACGAACTTGCTGGGCAAATGCCAATTTACATTCTACTATATTTAGATTAAAACTGCAGATAACTTAATATCTTCTGAGGAACAAATCGAATTTACATTCTACTATATTTAGATTAAAACGTCCTCTATGTCTGATTCTGTTTTTTCTCTTATTAAATATTTACATTCTACTATATTTAGATTAAAACTGTTTCAATTACAAAACTTACAGAAAGCTGTTCGTTATTTACATTCTACTATATTTAGATTAAAACACATGTATCTTTAAGTAGTTCGATAGTTGTGCCTTTATTTACATTCTACTATATTTAGATTAAAACCCGCCACAGCGTTTGAAGGGTTTCTATTTTGCCTGATTTACATTCTACTATATTTAGATTAAAACTAAATCTTTCTATTAATTCGATTGGTTTTTCAGATTTACATTCTACTATATTTAGATTAAAACCGGATTGCCTGTCATCTAACTCCTCCTTTTTTTAAAAATTTACATTCTACTATATTTAGATTAAAACTCAAAGAGGATGAATACAACCGTGGACTTGAAGAATTTACATTCTACTATATTTAGATTAAAACTCTTGCTTTAGCTTTTAACCATTTATTTGTGTTACTTTTATTTACATTCTACTATATTTAGATTAAAACATTATACAAAAAAAGAGGATGGACTAAAACAAAACATTTACATTCTACTATATTTAGATTAAAACTTGTACAATTTAAATTAAACAGTTTAGGATATAGTTGATTTACATTCTACTATATTTAGATTAAAACCTGTTGTTTTTTCGTCTTCTAAATCATAAAAAATATTTACATTCTACTATATTTAGATTAAAACGTTATTGCTAATATAGTACCTGCTATTCCTGTTCCGATTTACATTCTACTATATTTAGATTAAAACGAAAATATGCCAACAGCACAAGGAATTATAGCCAAATTTACATTCTACTATATTTAGATTAAAACTAATTCTAAATTATTTTCTCTTAAAATATCTTTTAATTGATTTACATTCTACTATATTTAGATTAAAACAGGTCATCAAAAACCTCTGACATTTCTATGTATTTATACCACAAATCTGTCAATGTCACAATATTTTTTTCAAAAACAACAATAAATTTTATTATCTTTTCTAAAAACTGCAAAATAATAACCTTTTCAACATCTGTCATTTAATTATGCTTTTTACATTATTTCACATCGACAGATTATAAAAAGTTAGATGTTTTATCATCTTCAATCTTTCCAATAAATTCTTTATCCAACCATCGTTGACTTCTACTTTTAAATACGATAACCGAATCTAATTCTTGCCTAATATATGCATCCAATTCATTCTTAAAAGCCATAAATTGAGATTCTAACAATTCCCCTTCAAATACAGAATTTTGAATATGTGTTAAATATTTTTTACATGTTTTAAATACTTTTCTTAGTACTCTTTGTCCTTCCTTTTTTTCTAAATTAATATCATAAACTAAAATAACATACATATCACCACCACATTTTAAACCCTTCATATGTACTTTCTCCTAATAAATGTTTTATTAGTTTATATATTTCTAATCTCATTAAATACTCATAACTAACATCCCTATCTAAAGTTCTGTGTTTTATTGTTGTTTGTAATTTTAAATCTATTTGTTTCGTTATTTCTTTTCTTGCAGAATCTTTTATGTATAAAAAGTTTAAGTTCTTTTCAAAATCTTTTTCTGTTATCTGCTTTTTGTTCAACATTGAAAATATAAGTCTATCTGCTATAATTGGTTTAAATATTTCGGCAATATCTAGACATAGTGAAAATCTTCGTTGCGATGGTTCATGTAGGTAACTTATAGTTGGATTTAATTGTGTTTTATAAATTTCACTTAATACTCGTGTATATATAATAGTGTTTACGTACGATATAAGCGAATTTATTGCATTATCTGGTGGATTTTTTACTCTTTTTTCAAACTTTATATCTTGATTTATTATTTCACTCCAAGAATCATAATATGTTTTTCGTATATTTCCTTCTATTCCCATTAATTCTTCAACATCTTTGCACTTACTTATTTGTTTTCTTAACGAATCTATTTGATTCATGTATTGTTTTAAATTTTTCCCTCTGTTATTATAATAATTCAAATTTCTATATATATTATATGAAGCTGCATCTATAAAAGCTTTTGCTATTTCGGTTCTTTTGCTCATATCTGTATAATGTTCAACTTGCTTTACTAGTAATTTTCCAGAAACGAATTGTTCCTTTGGATAATATGTTCCTGTGTAAAATCCATAATAATTAAAGTAATGCACTCGTATTCCATATTGAGATAAAAAATTTAATAAACTTGTATTAAAATCAAATTCTGTCATTACATATATATCATCAACTCTTTCTACAGGAATGCTCTTTTTTGTATTATCTTTGTATACAATTTCTAATGTATTATCTTTTCTTTGCAATCTTCCACTTTTATATAAATAATATGATTGTTTCATTTTATACCTCCTATCGCTTTGTTTATAAAAAAATATAATCAAAAATCAATATAATATTGTATGTTGTCCTTTTACATGAATTTTACAATATATTAAAATAAGTTATACATAGCATAAATCGTAATAAGCACACTTCTTACATATTTTTTCATTTATTAGCTTTGGCGGATTATCCATTTGTTTTAAATCTAATATATTTTTTTCTATATTATCTAATACATTTCGATCATCATCTTCTAAAATAATTTCTTTACTTTCTCTAATTAATGGATAATCTATTTTCGCTTGTATGTTTTTTACTCCTCTTTTTTCTAAATAATACATATAATATTTTATTTGCCATATTCCAGCTTCTTCTATAGCTTTTGTTTTTTTAATTTCATGAAGAATAGCTCCATTTTTTATGAAGTCTATATTTATTGTGTTATCAATCAATATCCCTTTCTTTTCTCTTGAATATGTAGTTTCGTCTAAAATTTTCCCTATTGATACCAACTCACTATTTTGCTCCATATTTATTTCATTCATAAAATACCATAGTTTTTTTTGACAAATAAAATAATAGTAAACCATAATTCCTGTTATATTCATTGTATTACCACCTCAAAATTCTCTACTTTCGTAATTTTCTTCTTCAGTTTCTTCAAAAACCAAACCTCTTTCACTGTCATATCTTATATCAATCATTAATATACCTTTATCTTTTAAATATGGTATTGGGGTTATACGTTCTTTTACTTTATTGGCTTGCGCTTTTGAAATATTAGTTGTTAATTTTATTATTTCTCTTTTTATAGAATTTTTTTCTTTAATATTATTACTTCTTTCATAGTCTTCAAATAAATCTAAATTATAATCATATATACTTTTAGGAATTACAGTTATATTTTCTATATTTCTTAGCAGTTTTTGAGCATCAGATTTATTGACATCATAATCTACTATGTTATTTAGTATTTGCATTCCGCTTTCAAAATCTTTTAGAAATTCTGTTCCTTCAAGCATTTGTTTTGAGTATAACTTATCTACAAGTATAATTTTATCGTTTTCTTCCAGAATTTTATCATCATATTCTTTTAGCAAAATTATGCTGTTTTCATGTATTTTGTTATTATATACACCTCTTTTTCCAACACCAGATACATTTTTTGTATAAATATATACATTGGGAATTAAATCATTATATTCCCTACTTCTATAACATCTACCTAATCTTTGAAACAAACTATCTAATGTAGACATTTCTGTATACAAATAATCAAAATCAATATCAAGTGATGCTTCAACTATTTGTGTTGTTATCCATATTCCTGTTTCAGATCTATTTTTTGAAAATTCTTTTATATGATTTTCCTTATTTGCTCTATCATTTAAAATAAATTTTGAATGTAATAAATTCATTTTTACATTATTATCACATTCTTTTATTTTTGAATATAATTCAATTGCTTTGTTAACAGTATTTACAATTACTAATACTTTGCTATTTTTAGATTTTTTTATTATTTTTTCTATATCTTCATCAATTTCTTTTTCTTCAATTTTTATTTTGTGTCGTTGAACTGTTTTTATAAATTTATTATATTCAAAATTAATTCCCATTTCTTCTAATTTTTCTATATATATTCTAGGCAAAGTTGCAGTCATTATCATAAATTTTCCACCAATATCGTTTATCATTTGTATTCCTTTTAATATTACTGCAACTATTTCTGGTGAATATGCTTGTATTTCATCTATTATTAATTTAGAATATGCAAGTGTTGAATACATTTTTTCATAACCTTTGTATTTAAATACAAAAGGAAATATTTGATCTATTGTACATGTTGTTATTTTTGAAGATAGATTTTTGGTTTGCTCATATAATTGCTCTTCGTTTTCATATTCTTGTTTTGTTTCTAAATAATCTAATGCAGTTGAGTGTAGTAGTCCAACATGATTATAATTTATGTTTTCTTTT
The DNA here is from genome assembly GCA_017625035.1 of Clostridia bacterium. GTDB lineage: Bacteria > Bacillota > Clostridia > TANB77 > CAG-508 > CAG-492. Next base: position 72,596 of record JAGALX010000017.1, on the reverse strand, counting down.
ATTCTGTCATAAATTGCATTTATACTTACCCTAAGTGGTAATGTAAAAAAAGATTTTTCTTTATTATTCCATAATAGAGCCGCTTCTGTTTTTCCCATACCAGTTGAACCTATTACCAATATATTTTTATTAGAATTTTTTTTAGTAAATACTTGTAAATCATTTAAGTTATATCCTTTATTTATAATTGATTTTTCTGTATAATCAGTAATATTTTCTGTTGTATCATCTTCAATAGGCACTAGTGCAGAGCTACTATGATCTAATCTATGTAATAAACCTTTTAGCAAGCAATATTCATTATACAAATTATCACCTTGCTTTATTCTATTTTTTACATATCTTATATATATTGGTGATAAATTTTCATTCAATTCAAAATTCATTTCACGTTTGATTTCTTCTATTTGTGGCTGTATATCTTCCTCTATTATTTCTGAAATTAACTGGTTATTAGGTATTTCACTATATTCTCTTTCATGATGATAATAGATTGCTTGATAAACTAGTTTTTTCTCTTCTGGTGATAATTGTAATTTCTCGATTGGCACAAACATTGGTGATAATTGTTCATGTTTTATGTCATACTTAAATTTAGTATTTAATGTTTTTTTCCCAATTTTGTCTAATATAACGTTTTGAAATGGTGTATAAACTTTTCCTATATCATGATATTTGCACACTATTTCTAATAAATAGAAAAATCTTTCTTTATTTATATTGTTTACTTTTAATATTTCATCTTCATAACATTGTTTTAATAATTTTAAATTTTCTAATAGTTTATCTGTGTGTTGTTTTATAGTTTCTTTAGTATCTGATTTTGCGTAATATATTTTACTCATAACGTACCTCTCTAAAATAATATATCATTAAAATATTCAATAAAGACAGGCCAAAAAGATTTTAGTTTTACATGTTTTTTTGACCTGTCTCCATTTTTATTATTTATACCAAAATATATAGTCTCCATCAATATCTTCAAGTGTTTCTAATAAAGATTCATTTGTATGTTTTTCTATATATTTTACATCTACCTTTTTCCATTTTCTTAAATCATTTTCTATTGTATATACAGAATTTAATCTATAATTTATTCCGCTAACTTCTTCATCTGTATATTGTAATGGAATATATGCATTATATTTATTAATAAATTTATCATATACATTTTTGGGATTTTCTATAATTTTTACTTCATCAACTCTAACTAAATCCTCATTTCTTCCTAATGTAAATGTTTCTTTTCCATATATTATATTTTGATATATTTTATCTACAACTTCATCTTCTGCTTGCATATGTATTATTAAATGTACATTTAATAGCTGATGTACATTTCTTGGCATTGCTGTAACTTGTCCTTTTCCTTTAAACATTCGTAAATTTTGATAATTGCTAAATATACTTTCATATTCACCTTGAATGGATATATTCATATCATAATATTCAGCTGGCTTTGCTCGTATTATTTTATGAAACATTCCTATTACAGTTGAATAAGGTGGAAGTGGATATGTTTCAGCAACTTTAAATGCAAATGGCTTTTTGTAACATGCGGTTTCTTGAAATAATTTCATTTTTAATATTTTCAAGTTAATCATCCTTCTTCCGTTATTTGTAATATTCTTTTACTCCATTTTCTAATTTTTCGAAGAAATCTTGTATATTTAATACTTTATCCGAAAATAGCTCTTCAATTTCATTTTCATTTTTGAAGATGTCTTTTACAATACCTATATTAGTATCATCTTCTATATAATCATTTCCAACTTTTAATTTCATGGTATCTTTTAAAGTATTTGTATTTACTGCAAATCCATCATTTAAATTTTCTAATTTTATTCTTCCTAAGAAATATGGTGTATTTAGGTTATATAATCCACCAATTATAAATAGTGGGCTTAAATTTTCTTCTCTTCCTCTAATTTCTCTATTTAAAACTTTTAATATTTCTAATAATTCAATAACTCTTTTTGATTTTTCTTCATTAGATAGTTCAATATTTCCGTCAACTCCAACTTTGTCTAAGTCTATTGTGACTGTATATGTATAAAAACTTAAATGTTGCTCTACATTTGCTAAATTTGGAAATTCATTTATTCTGTCTGCTAAACCTTTATTATTTAAAAAGTCCATATCGCTTTTATAATCTTCTAGTGATATTGCATTACTTAATCTAACTGCAGCACTTCTTATATTTGAACCACCAGTTTCCCCATCTGCTTTTTTTGAAGTTTTCATATATCCAAAAAGATCCATTTCTACAGAATCTTCTATTGTATATTTATCTGCAAATTGTACTGTTCCTTTCGATTTATCTACTACTTCTAAATTCCAGCCAAACATTTTGTTTCCAAGTCTTGCTATATCATATCTTAGTGCTTGTCTTGAGGCAAAAGTATATACTTTTCCATCTCCTCTTGATAATTTTTTAAGCTCTGATATATTACCTATACCTTCTCCATAATTTAAACTTTGTGCATTAAATATCATACTGATAGTTAATCCATTTTTGCTTGTATTACTCATTTTCACTTACCTCCTTATTTTCTTCTTTTACATATCTTGATGATGTTAGTCCTGCTATAAAACTATGTCCTAATTCTTGCCAATTTATATTTTCATTATTTTTAACTAGTATTTCTGGTATATCTTTTCCTGTTGACCATATTATTCTAATTGCTACATCTGTGAAATCTTTTTTATTGTTTGTTTTTATACAATTAAGCATCTTGTATATATATCCATCTAATTTGTTTTCATTATTAGATTTTTTTAATTCGTCATGAATATCATTACCTAGTGTATACATAAAATGAGATTTTTTATTTGCATTTTTTATTTCATCTTCCATTGATTTGCACTCCTCCTTTTTTAATATTTCTAATGTGTATTGAATTTTTGTTGCTACATATGAGTTAAAACCATATAGTTTTTCTTTTTCTATTTCTGACCTTAGTCTTTCATTTATTACATTTGTAAAATCTTTTCCTTTTAATATGTAATCTATTATTTGTAATTTATATTTATAATCATTAATACTATTTATTAGGTTTGAATGGTTTTTAAATAGCTTTGTTACATGCCTTTTTATATTAAAATATTGCATTCTACTAAATGCTAAATATTCCGCTTCAAATTCTATTACAAATATATTTTGTAATTCCCATTCACTAACCTTTTTATTTTGTTCTACTATATTTAAGATTAATTCTCCATATGGGTTATATTGTGTTTTGTCTTTTTTTGAATTGTTTGTAAAGCTGTTATTTGTTTTTAATAGTGTTTCTACATCTGTATCATAATTTACAAAACTTAGCATCTCTTTTTCTTTGTATGTATCATTTTCTTTAATAATTTTGTTTATACTCGTAACTCCTGCTGGGATGCAGAATAAAATTAATTTGCATAAATCACATATCGGAAATTTTGGATTTTGATTCCAGAAGAAATTTGTCATATTAGCTGAGCTAACAGCTAATGGTATAAAATTTGATTCCGTATAACTATCTGTAATTATATGTTCTCCTCCACACATTGTGCAATTTTTGAAAACATTATTATCTAAATATACAATTATTTCATCAATAGATTTTCCTTTTTGAAGGAACTTTTTATCTATACTAGAATATATCGTTTTTACTTCTTTTGTTATAAATTCATTATCTTTTTTATTTTGAATCATCTCTTCTATTTCTGATATTCCATATTTATTTTTGCTAATATCATTCAAAATACCATCTTCTACAATATTGCTAATATAATCTTTATACATTAAATCTTGTTGTTCACCATAACTTAACGAACTTTTAACTACATTTAGAAATGAAGGTTGTCCAAAATACGACCCGCTTAATATGCTCTTAAACAAATTTAAAGTAATTTTCTTATTTATATTTTCCTTATAAAAATTTTGTATAAAACATTTTTTTAACTCTTCTAATTTTAATAAATCTTCATTTGTTTTTACTTTATCTAATTCATTGTATGCTTCTTGAACTTCTGTATAAACTTTTTCATCTATTTTCTTTATTTTATCAATCTGAGATTTTAAAGTAGTTTTTATATATTTCTTTTCATTTTTTAATTTATCATGTATTTCCTTTTTTCCAGATTCATCTTCTAAATATGTTTTTATTTTTCCAAATGAAATTTCAATTCTTTTTTCTAATTTTTCACCAACATTATATTTATCAAAAAAATATTTAAAATAATATTTATGAAATTTTTTTAGATTTTCTGTATCAAATTCAATATAGTTATTTTTTATTATTAGAAAATTATCTTTGTTATGCTCCAAAATTCTTATAAATCCTATTATTCCAGCATTGATAAACCACTCGTTTAAGTAAATCTTTGTATTCACAATTTCACCTCCCCTATATAACTTCAAACATTCCGAATCCAGCACTATGTTTGCTACCTATTCCTACTTTATATAAATAATTTAATAAATCAATATTTCCACTTAGCTTAAAAGTTCCTAATGATGCTTCTATTTGCTTTTCATAGAATTTAACAACTGTCTTTTTAGCTGTAATAGGCTCTATATTTAAATTTTCTACTAATGTTTCTGGTAAGTCGGAAATTTTTAATTGCATTTTAATATTTAATTTAAGAATATTTAAAAACTCACTATCGCTATATGAATAATAATAGTCTTTATTATCAATTCTACTTCTAACTACTAATGGAGATAAAAATTTTATTATTATTTCTTCTTTATCAATTTCTTTTTCTGGTAATAACACCATATTTTTTAAAGTCATTGAATTATTATTCAAACTGAATTTTTTGTTTCTTTGATGATTAAAAGCATTGTATAAAACTATTCCAGTATTATAATCTTCTGTAGACATATTTAATTCCATTGATTTTGAATTTACTATGATGTTATCTCCATTAAATTTACTATCTTTAAAAAATACCGCAAAAGTAAATGGTTTTATAATATTATCTCTTTCATTATAGAATTTTTTATATTGTTCCTCATCATATTCTTGAAGAGATTTTTTTATAAAACTTAATATACTTTTGCGGTATTGAATTGATATGTTTTCGTTTTCTAAATTAAAGTACAATTTGTATCTCAAAGTATCACCTCCTTTTTTTGTATTATATTATATTTTTTTCTTATATTGTGTCGTTTTTTGTCGAATGTGCATTTTTTTTATAAAAATTAAATATATTAAAAAGCAAATTTTGCCACATCCTAGTTTTTATGCTATTATAATAAAAAATAAAAGGAGGACTTATATAAAATCATGAAACTACGCGTACCCCAATATTTCAAAGAATTTCACTGCATATCAGATAAATGTAAAGACAACTGCTGTATTGGCTGGGAAATTGATATCGATGATGAAACAGCAAATATATATAACAAAGTTTCTGGAGAATTTGGAGAAAAGCTACAAAAAAATATTACTGCCACAACACCAAAAAGTTTTATCCTAGACAAGCACGACCGCTGTCCATTTTTAAATAACAAAAATCTTTGCGAAATTTTTATAAACCTTGGAGAAAAAAATTTATGCCAAATTTGCACAGAGCATCCACGTTATTATGAATGGTTTAATAATATTAAAGAAGGTGGAATTGGTTTATGCTGTGAAGAAGCATCTAGAATCATTCTTTCTCAAAATACTGAATTTATCACCTATGATATCAACATTCCATTTGAAAGTGCTGATGAATATGATTCTAATCTTTATGTTTATCTTCAATGTTCAAGAAATAAAATAATTTCTCATCTTGATAACACATCACTTTCGCTAAATTCACGTATTCGCAATGTTTTGATGTATGCACACAAACTCCAAGAAAATATTGATAACAATGATTTGTCAGATATAGATATAACTTTCGTACAAACAAACAAAAAAACTAATTTACAGCCTATACTTGAATTCTTTTTAACACTTGAACCATTTGATATTAATTGGATTACATATCTAAAAAATAATATTTCTTTATACAATAATTCTATAAACAAACTAGAAGAATTTGAAAATACTAATTCTCAAATTTCTAACTACTTGCAAAATATTTCAATTTATTTTGTATGGAGATATTTTTTAAAAGGTGTTTTCGATTTAGATATACTTTCAAAAATTAAACTAATGGCTGTAAGTATAGCAGTTATTAAATTCTTGTTTTTTTGTAAATGGTTAGAAAATGCTACTCTTACTTTTAATGATTGTGTAAAAATTGCGAAAGATTATTCAAAAGAGATTGAATATAGTGATGATAATTTATCAGCATTAGTAGATGCTTATTATGAACTTGATAGTTTTTCTGTAGAAAATTTAATTGGTTTATTTTCATAGCCTTTATTCCTTGTTTTGCTATTTTTTTGTTTTTATGCTATTATAGAAAAAGAAAAAAATGGAGGTAAGAATTTTGAAAGAATATACACATAAAGTTCACTATTATGAAACAGATAAAATGGGAGTGACACATCACTCAAACTATATTAGATGGATGGAAGAAGCTAGAATTCATTATCTTGATGAAATCGGTTTTGGATATAATTCTTTAGAAAAAAGTGGTATTATTTCTCCTGTTATTGGAATTGAAGGAGATTATAAAATGACTACTACTTTTGATGATATTATTAATATTAAAGTTAGTATTAAAGAATTTAAAGGTGTTAAGCTTGTTATTTCATATACTATGACTAATGCCAAAACTGGAGATTTAGTTTTTAGTGGAGTTAGCAAACATTGTTTTCTTAATAAAGATAATAAGCCAGTTATTCTGAAAAAAGAATATCCGGAGCTGGATGACTATTTAAAAAGCATAATAACAAAATAGTATTTATTTTATAAAAGACTTTTAAATTTTACTCTCATATTAAACTTCACTATAAAAAAAAATCTTCTTATAATCTCAAAAATATTATAAGAAGATTTTTTATATAATTTTTAATATTAAATTTTTTCATTAAATATTTTTACTGATTTAAATCAATTTTATTTCCTTTCGGATCAGTTCCTTTACCAGTCATATCAACAGTATAGCTAGTAATTGCGTTATTCTCAACAGTGTCGTAATCATGTATTATTATTTCTAGTGTACCATCACCTTTTTCAAAAACAGTCGCATTTAGTCTCTCACCATTACCATTTTCTCTATAACCATATTTTTTTTCAAAATAATTCAATGCCATTTGTGAAAGCTCTTCTTTAGTAAATGTTTGTTCAGACTCATCTTCACTTAAGTCAGAAAAGCCTCTAACAAAACTTGTTGTACCTGTATAATTTTCAAATGGTACTATCATATTCGCACTGTTGCTATCTGATGTTAATGTTACTGCCGCTTCAAAACTTTTATTTGAATTATTGTTATCTATATAATTTACAGTACATTTAAAAAGTATCGCCCCATTATTGTTTCCTGTCATATAATACTTAGATGTAATACTTTTTATTTGTTTTATATTATAAGAATTATTAAAATTATCTACATATGTGTAATATCCGTCTTTTACTTCTGTTTTAAATATATCTTCACCCATTTTTAATATTGCAATTTTTCCATTTTCATCATCTTTAAGATTAGATTTATATTTTAGTGATGATGAGCCTTTAAATATTGAGGCAACCTCTTTATTTTGTGTTATATTATTTTCTTTTATCGTATTATTTTTTGCGACATTATTTTCTACCATACTATTTACATTATCCTCATTTTCTATGACTTCATTTATAACATTCTCCCCTGTCATTTCAGAAATATTAGTAGCAATATTTGTTCGTTCTTTATCATAAGTTTTTACATCATTATTACCACATCCAGTTAACATTACAGCCGTTGTTAATGTTACTCCAGCTAAAGCTATTAATTTTTTATTTTTCATATAAAATCCACCTCTTTACTTATATTTCATATTCTATCTATTTTACTTTATAAGAATAATCACTTATATTTACTTCCACAATAGCATCTTCCCTATCTTCAGGATTCATTTCATATACAATCTCTAAATTTCCGCTATCTGAAAACCCCATATAAGAAGCCCAGCAATAATCTTTACTTGGAAAATCTTCTAATTTTTTTATAGTTTTTCCATCTTTATTTATTACACATAAATTAGGTCCATAATATCCAGCTATATATAGGTTGTCTTGTTCATCAAATGTATATGTAACAGATGCTCCACCAAAATCAGAATTTTTCCATATTATATCTCCTGTTTGTTTATTAAATTTTACTATTGTACCACCTTCAACAATATATACATATTCTGCTTCATCTTCGGAATCTAAAAGTTGTATTCGTTCAAGTTCAGTCATTGCATAAGTTCCTGTTTTGTATTTCCAAATTTCATTTCCATCTTTATCATATGCATGAAGTACTGCATATTCATCATAATTTAATCTTCCTGTTTGTAGTTGTACATTAACTACTTTTCCTCCTATTGAAGATTTATTAGAATTTTGATTATTGTCTGAATTTGATATTTGATTTTCAGAAGATGTATCATCTATTATTTTATTTTCTTCTGCAAGTTCATTTAATTCTTCTAAATCATTATTCATATTTGTTATTTCGGAAATATCAACATTTACTTGCTCTTTATCATAAGTTTTTACATCATTATTTCCACATCCTGTTAACATTATTGCTGAAAGTAGCGTTATACCAACTAAACCACTAAATTTTAACTTTTTATTTTTCATACTATCGCCCTCCTTTGTTTTTATTATACGAATACTTTTTTTCAAACTTATTTCAAAGTTGTAAAAAAGTTGTAAATTTTAATTATTTGGAAATTCTAATATAAAAATACTTCCTTTTCCTAAATCAGATTCTATTTTTATTTCCCCTCCATGCATTTCCATTATACTTTTACAAATTGATAAACCAAGACCTGCTCCACCATTTTTTCTTGACCTTACTTTATCAACTCTGTAAAATGGCTCTAAAACTTTCTTAATATTTTCTTCACTAATTCCCGGCCCTTGATCCACTACCTGAATATATTTTTTATTATTCATTTTAAAAGCATTTACAATAATTTTACTTTCTGGGTTTGAAACATTAATTGCATTTTTTATTAAATTTGATAAACACATTATAATTAAGGTTTCATCTGCCAGTAAGGTTTTTAATTGATTATTAAGAATTAATTCTATGTTATTTTGAGATAATCTATTTTTTAAAGTATCTTTTATTTCATCAAATACTTTTTCCATATCAATTTTGCTTTTTTCAAAATCAGCATTCTTTTTATATGAAAGCATTAGCAATTTTTTATACATGTCTAATATTCTCTTTGTTTCTTGTTGTATGTATTTCAAATATTTTGATTTTTGCTCTTCATTTAAATTAGCCTTTTCTAACAATTCAGAATATCCTAATATAGATGTAAGTGGAGTATTCATTTCATGTGCTAAATTATCTATAAAAATTTGTTTACTATTAATTACATCTAATAATTCATCATTTCTATTTTTAATTTCTTTAGACATTTTATTGAAATTTTTCGATAATTTCCCAAGCTCACTATTATTTTCTTTTAAATATATATCATAATTTCCTTTTGATAATTTTACCATTTCTTTTTGCATTTCAACTATTGGCTTTGTTATTGTTTTGGAAACTATGAAGGCTATAATTGCTATTACAATCATTGCTATTATTATTGAATATATACACATTCTCATTAATGAGGCTCTTATTTCATAAATTGAATTTACATTTTTCGCATATACTAAAACATTACCATTATCTAATTTGGCAGAAATGAATATATAATAATTATTGTTTTTATTTTCTATTAATGTTTTATATTTATTATCTTCAACATTTAAAATTTCTTTATTATTTAAAATAAGTGCATCTGTTGTTTTATAAATCACTTCTGTATTTTCGTAATAGAATAAATATATATTTTTTTCTTTATAATAATTAGCTATAATTTGTATAAAATCTTCTATTGCAACATTTTTGCTTGTAGCATCGACTATTTCATCTTCTATTGACTGCAAATCTAATATAGACCTTTGAGTCTCCGTTTCTAATACAGTTTCATTATTTTTATTAATTAATATCATTGAAACAATAAGTATTGCTATTATTGATGGTATACATATTCCAAAAAATATTTTTACAGATAATTTCATAATAAAATCCTTTCTTAACCATTTATTTCTAATCTATATCCATATTTATAAACAGTCACTATAACATTTTCCCATTCTAATTTTTTACGTAATCTTTGAATATGCATATCTACGGTTCTTGTATCTCCTACATAATCATATCCCCAAGCTGATTCTAACAATTTTTCTCTTGATAATGCTAAATTTTTATTTTTTATAAAATCTTCTGCTATTTCGTATCCATTTTTTATTGGCAGCATTATGTCTAATAGTGCTAAATCGGGTTTGAATTCTTTCATTACATTTAATGCTTGTGCTCCATCTTCAGCTTCGGAACAAATATAGCCTGCTAGCTCTAAATTTATTTTTATAAGTTCTCTTATTTTTTCTTCATCATCTACTATTAATATTTTTCTCATATACAATCCCTTATTGCTAATTAGTATTAACAATCCTTTCGTAGTAGTTCATTTTAATTTTACTATAAAATTATTTTATAGTCTACTAAACTTAATATAATTTTATCTATTAAATTAGTATAAATTTTACTAATTCTCAACCTCTTTTTAAATTTTTCAATGTATTTTTTGCTGAATTCTGTTGATAATAAAACATATCTATGATATATTATTCTCGAAAAATTTCATAAACTAAAATTTATAATTTTATAGGAGGTATTTATGGATTTCGAACAATGGAAAAACTTTAATAAAAATGGAGAATGGACAAATGAAATTAATGTTCGTGACTTTATTCAAGCAAACTACACACCATACACAGGTGATGATAGTTTCTTAGCAAATGCCACAGAAAAAACAAAAACTTTATGGAACGAAGTTTTAGAGCTATACAAAAAAGAAAGAGAAAACAATGGAGTTCTAGATGCTGACGTAAAAACTCCTTCTACAATAAATGGATATGATGCTGGCTATATTAACAAAGATTTAGAAGAAATAGTTGGTTTACAAACAGATGCACCTTTAAAAAGAGCTATAATGCCAAATGGTGGTATTCGTATAGTTGAAAAATCTTGCGAAGCTTATGGTCTAAAGGTAGATGAAGAAACATCTAAAATATATCATTCATTAAGAAGAACTCACAACGACGGAGTTTTCGCAGTATATACTCCAGACATAAGAGCTGCAAGAAGTTCACACTTAATTACAGGTTTACCTGATGGTTATGGCCGTGGAAGAATAATTGGTGATTACAGAAGAGTTGCTCTTTATGGTGTAGATGCTTTAATTGAAGCAAAGAAAAAAGATTTAGAAACTTATGATAGAGATGAATTCACATATGATGTAATTCGCGCTCGTGAAGAAATGTATGACCAAATTCAAGCACTAGAAGATTTAAAGAAAATGGCTGCAAAATATGGATTTGATATTTCTAAACCTGCTTCAAATGCGAAAGAAGCTATCCAATGGTTATATTTTGGTTATTTAGGAGCTGTAAAAGATCAAAATGGTGCTGCAATGAGTTTAGGTAGAACATCTACATTCTTAGATATATATATTGAAAAAGATATAGAAAATGGAACATTAACAGAAGAACAAGCACAAGAATTAATGGATCATTTTATAATGAAATTAAGATTAGTTAGATTTTTACGTGCACCAGAATACAATGAGCTATTTAGTGGAGACCCAGTTTGGGTAACAGAAAGCATTGGTGGTATGGGTATTGATGGAAGAACATTAGTTACAAAAAGCTCTTTCAGAGTTCTTCATACATTAACAACTTTAGGACCTGCTCCAGAGCCAAATTTAACAGTATTATGGTCTAAAAATTTACCAAAAGGATTTAAAGATTATTGTGCAAAAATTTCTATACAAACATCTGCAATTCAATACGAAAACGATGATTTAATGAGAGTTACTTTAGGTGATGATTATGGTATAGCTTGCTGTGTTTCTGGAATGAGAATTGGAAAACAAATGCAATTCTTTGGGGCAAGAGCAAACCTTGCTAAAGCATTATTATACGCAATAAATGGTGGAAAAGATGAAAACTCTGGAAAACAAATTGCACCAGAATTTATGCCTATTACTTCAGATTATTTAGATTATGATGAAGTTATGAAAAAATTTGATGTTATGATGGAATATGTTGCTAAAATTTATATAAAAGCATTAAATGCAATCCATTATATGCATGACAAATATTCATATGAAGCTTTAGAAATGGCTTTACATGATAAAGAAATATTAAGAACAATGGCATGTGGAATTGCCGGACTTTCAGTTGTAGCTGATTCCCTATCTGCAATAAAATATGCAAAAGTAAAAGTTATAAGAAATGAACAAGGATTAGCTGTTGATTATCAAGTAGAAGGTGAGTATCCAAAATATGGTAATGATGATGACAGAGTAGATTCAATTGCTGTTAATATAGTTAAAGAATTCCAAAGAAAACTAGAAAAACACATAATTTACAGAAATGCAAAACCAACACTTTCTGTATTAACAATTACTTCAAATGTTGTATATGGAAAAGCTACTGGAAATACTCCTGATGGTAGAGAAGCTGGTGTTCCATTTGGACCTGGTGCTAACCCACTTTATGGTAGAGATACAAATGGTGCCCTTGCAGTAATGAATACAATAGCTAAATTACCTTACGAATATTCTGAAGATGGAATTTCATTTACATTTGCTATTACTCCAAATACACTTGGAAATGATTCTGAAACTCAAATTAATAATTTAGTTAGCATGTTAGATGGTTACTTTATGCAAACAGGTCATCATATAAATGTAAATGTATTTAATCGTTCTTTATTAGAAGATGCTATGGAACATCCTGAAAATTATCCTCAACTTACAATTCGTGTTTCTGGATATGCTGTTAACTTTATTAAATTAACTAGAGAACAACAATTGGATGTTATTAATAGAACTATTCATGAGAAAATTTAAAAATAAAAAGCAAGCTATTTTATATGGCTTGCATTTTTTATTATATAGAAAAAAGTTTGCACAAAACTAAATATTATTTCTTTTATTTTTTCAATATCACTATCATCTAATTCTTTAATATTGCTATATAATTCTAATTGTTCCTGTACTGGAAATTAATTTATTATTTTTTTGTTTCTTCATCACATTTATTATTAAAAAATGCTAATAATAACTTTTTCTTAAACTCTGGATTTACACTATTATATAAAACATTGAATTCTTCACTGTTTTTATACATTACCAAACGTTCCTCTAGTCACATTATATACATTTCTTCCTATCTTGTATACTCGCTTTTATGTTATTATACTTTTGTCTATCCGCTCTATCTAAAAACTATCAATTATTAATGCTTCTATATCTACTTGAATTTAATATGACCCATAATTTATTTTAATTAATTGATACTTTTCAACGCTCTTCATAATCATCTGACTTTTCTTCTTTAGGCTCTATCTGTTTATTTTCTGTCATTTCGCCTTGTATATCTGGATCGATTATTGTTCCATCTTCTAATACAATTCTCACTCTACCATTATCATTATTAAATACTGTTCTTTTAAAACTATCTGCATTATCGGTTATATATAAAATTTCATCATTATGATAAAAAGTATAAGTATTATCGTTTTCATTTTTTACGTAAAAATATTCTTGAGTATCATTTCTCCAACAAACTTTTATATCATTACCTTGTTTTACTGATGATATAAATCCATCTTTGTTAAATCTTATATAATCGTCTTTGTTCAGTTGGTACACATTACCATATATATCATTTACAGCAACAACTACTCCTTCATCATTATAATTATATATATTTTCTATTTCTTGATTTTTATAATAATTTGTAACAACACTATCTTCTTGTATTGATTTTATAATATTGTTATCGTAATCGTAATATTCAGTATATAAGGTATAAAATCCATCATTACTTTTATTTTCCCACATAGCAGTTACATTATGTTCTTTATCATATATAATTTTTCTGTTATCTTGATCAACTTTCCATTCTTCCCCAGTTTCATAATATTCTATAGAATAATCTTTGTCATAGTAATATTTTTGTAAATTATCATTTTCATAATATGATATATAACTCCCCTTTATAAGTTCATATCCATTAAAATTTAGCAAATCTTCATTTGTTAAATTTTCTACTTTTTTAATATTTCCATTTTCATAATATGTATATCGAATTCCCTTTGATTCTATAGCTTGTATTACATTATTGTCATAATCATAGTAATCCGTTCTTATATCATCTTTTATAATTCCTGTTATATTATGATTTGTATCGTAAAAAGTAGTTATTCCATCTTTTTCAGAACACCACTCTTCTCCTGTTTCTAAATAATTTGAACTCGTCTTTTCATCATAATAATAAGTATTAGTATTACCATTTTCATAAAAAGAAACATATCCAGTTGGACTAAGTTCAAACTTTTTTCCATTTGCATTAACTGTAATTTCACAATCAGATTTATTTGATATATATGAAATAACATTTTCATCATAATTGTAATATCCAGTGAAAATAGCATCATTAGTTATTGAATTAATATTTCCTTTTTCATCATATCCTATCTTAGTACCATTTTTCTTCTCAAAACATAATTTGCTACCATCTTCTCTGTAATACATGATTCCATCCTTTTGAACTTTGTATGCATCATAAAACTTACCATCTTGTTGGCTATATTGATAAATAATCCCATCTTTTTGTTTAATTGTTATTACATTATTTATTTTTCTATATATGCAATCTCCTATTCCTCCATTAATATTATAATCCCACTTGTTTACAATTACATTTGTTTCACCATTTTCATTTTGCTCTTCCAAAATACTAGTTTTATATTGGTTGTATTTGTTTTCTATTTTTTCATTCTTATAAAGATTTCCATTAGCATTATAATATTGTATATATTTATAGTAATCTCCATTCGGAAAAAATATTGTTGAATTTTCTGTATAGCTACCATCATTATGCAGTGATTTTTCATAAGCTTTAATATTTTGTAAATTATCATTTTCATCATAATAATATAAAATTTCATCATAATATGTATTTGAATCTGGATAAAAATTATATCTATTTTTATCTATATTTATGTGACCCACTATCATATACGAACCGTCTACTTTTCTTTTTTCAACTAAATTCGAATGTTGATCATAAGCATCATAAAAGTTTATATTTCCATTGTTATAAACTTTTCGGATTGTATTATTATCATCGACATGTTTAATAGTATCTGATGAAACTAAAATTCCATCATTATTAAATTGAAATATCTCACTTTTTTTATTCGCATCTTCTGAAATAGTCCAACTTCCATCAGAATTATATTGAATAACTGTTTTGATAGAATTTTCATCATCTATATTTGTTATAAAATAAGATTCGTCAAGATTCTCAATTTTTATATTTCCATATAGAGTTTTTAATTGAACACTATCTGACTCTACTTTTTTTATAACTTCTCCATTTACATAATAAATACCATTTTCTAAAGTGTCATACACCATGGTATCTTTATTAAAATTATATGTTGTATTGATAATTTGTGCTTCTGAATATTGAAATGCTTCTGAATTATCTGTTTTTGTTATAGGATCTAGTTTTAGAAAATCATATAACTCCTTATAATAAGTATACATTTCTATCCCATTTGAAACATTTCCATCTTTATAATCTTCTTTATATTTATCAATATAATTATATAATGCTATATCACTAGTATCGCAAAATTCAATTTCAGTTTTAACTTCTTCAATAGGCTTACTATTACTACATGCAGTAAGTTGTAAAACTAAAATAGCAGCAGAAAGTATTGCTGCGAATTTGCCAGATGTTTTTGCTCCGGATATGATTCTTTTATTTTTACTCATAAATTTCTCCATCTTTTTTTATTAATTTTTCACAATTTTTTATTTTCTTTATTATTCTATATTTTTTGATAATATCTATAAACACAAAAATCTAATTGTCAGTTAAGCCTTTGTCATTGTATTTATTTACAAGCGTATTTAATATTTTATATTTGTTTTTCGTTCTAAAAATTGCCTTATTATTAGAATTTGCTTACCAATACAATTAATATTGTAAACTGTACATAATAAATTTAATTAATTTCTGTTAGTACACATTATATCACTTAATAGAAAATTTTTCATTAAAAAAATAAAAAATATCAGGTAACTCAACAAAACATTGGCAATTCGGATTGATAAATTTAAAATAATTAAGAAAGAAGAGCTAAAATGATACTTCTCCAAAAATCCTTATCGAAACTAATACCATTTTACGAACAAGACCTAATTAAAGTAATAACCTTAATAAAAAGATGTGATAAATCTGTTTAATATTTATGTAATGAGCACTGGTTGTGTTTTGTAGCTACAGGTGGTGCTTTTATTATGCATAGAAATAATGCCTCAAACTCTATAAAAGTGATAGGTGTAATATTTTTTAACGAAAAGAATTATTACACCTAATCCACAATAGATCTCTCCCCTGGGTTCTATTTTTTAATACATGTTGTAATATTTAAATAATTATTCAAAATTTATATAAAAATGATGAAAAAATGAGAGAACCCTGATATAATGTAAAAAAATAAAAACATAAGATTGGAGAATTCAATGAAGATATACGTTTATTTAGATGAAAGTGGTTCGATCCATAAAAATAGTAAAACAAGATATTTCGCAGTTGGTGGATACTTTTCTTTGGAACAAGATAAATTAAAAATTAAAGCAAAATATAAAAAGGAAAATCTAAAGCAAAAAAAAGAAAAAGAACTTTCATTAGATGAAGAAATAAAATCTTATGATATGACCGAGGAAGAAAAACTTGTTATATTTAATAAAATCCAAGATATAGATACTTTCCAAGGTTGTGTTAAAGTTTTTGACAAACATGCAATGAGGAAAGATATTATAGATTCAAATATATTTTTTAATTATGCTGTAAAGGTTTTAATAAATGATTGCATTATTCCAACATTAAATTTGCAAAATAATACTAATCAAATAGAATTTATTATTAGTATAGATAACAGAAATATTCGTGTTGGAGAATTGAACAACTTAGAAACATATTTAAAAACTGAATTTTGCTTATATAACGATGATTTTAAAATCACATATTATGACTCAAAAACAAATTATGGAATACAATTAGCCGATTTAATAGTAAATACTTTTTACAATAAATATAAAAATATTACACTTGTTGAAAATGTACTAAAAGAACTAAAAACAGAAAATTTTAGAGTTAGTTTATTCCCTAGAAATATTTGTACTAAAAAATAAAAATCTGCATAAACTATAAGTGAAAATGTTTGACATACATTTTTTTATATGTTACAATATTTTTAATAAGACCTAGGTATGGTAGCTAAAAGCTAAACGTATGTTAAGTACGTTGCCACCTAGGCATTTTTTATGTTTAAAATAACTTTATGAAAATAAAATGAATAATAATTAAATTTGGCAACTGCTGTACCTAATTGTATATAAAAATTAAGGCATCTTTGTTTGCATGAATTCCGACATTCATGTGCTAGTTTGATTTTAGCTAAAAATGTGTCTATAAAAGCTATTCAAGAGTGGCTTGGTCATTCTACTTATTTTAATACTATTGCTAATTTATATACACTTTTGGATAGTAAGTGTAAAAATCTTTCTGCAAATGTTTTATCTGATGCTATTAATTTGTGATGGACAAGTTTTGGACAAGTAATGTTAATTTTTTAAAAATAAGGTTTTCAAAAAATTTGAAAACCTTATCATTACTGGTTGGGCTGGCTAGATTCGAACTAGCGCATGTCAGAGTCAAAGTCTGATGCCTTACCGCTTGGCTACAGCCCAGTATATTAAATTTTGCATTATTTTTATGGGGTGGAAGATGGGACTCGAACCCACGGTCTTCAGTGCCACAAACTGACGCGTTAACCAACTACGCTACATCCACCATCTTGCACTTCATCAATGCAGTTATTATTTTACTATTTTATGATATATTTGTCAAGTGCTGTGCTAATATTTTTCCATAAAAATTTTTTAAAGTTATATCACATTACTGAAATAGCTATTGTTTTACTATTATTTATAATTTAATAATCGTCTTCTTATTATTTTTTTATTAAGTTTACATTATAATACATTAAATTTATTTTACTACTATATTAATATTGCAGAACTTAATCTGTAATTATTATTAAATTCAATAATAATCAAATTACTTATACTTCTCTAGCCAAAACTACTAATCTATAATTATTATTAGATTGACATGTTACTAAAGATACTTCTCTTTTTCCTTCGGTATTTCTTGTGTAAAATGATGTATCAGATTCTTCAGTAGTATATTTATTATAAATTTTGTATTCTCTTCTTGTTCCAGTTTCTGAATCTGTGATATAGATAGTATCCCCAACTTGTAAATTTTTATTACTTCCAAAAAATAATCCGCTTCTATAATTATGTCCTATAATAACAGTATTACCAACATTATTTAATCCTACACCATATTGTATTGCAACTGATACTTCTATTGCATTTGCATCTGTAATTTGCCATGAGCCATCAGCTACTGTCTTTTCACCTAGCACAGGATATTGTAAATTAACAGTTGGCATTTCTAATTTGCCTGCTACATTATATCCTTTATAATTTAATGCATTTGTTGAAATTCCTCTTACTGTTGTATTTCCAGATGTTTGCTCTTCTATTGCTTGATTTTCTAATTCTGGGTCGTATAAAAGTTCTTCGTCTGTAATATTTTCATTTACATTATTTACCTCATTTACATCGTTTATATAATTATTAAATTCATTCAAAAATGCATTAGCATCATCATTTATTTTATACTTTTGATAATATTTATATACCAAATATCCTGCTGCACCTATAATACCTATTATCAAAATTGTAAGTACTATGCTTAAAAATTTATCATATAAACCTTTTTTCATTTTATTATCATCTTCCTTTCATATAAAGGCAAAGTATTAATAATAAATGACATTTGCCTTATATTTATACAATACCTTCTCCTAATTTTTTTCCTGCAATTATATGAAAATGCATATGCATAACAGTTTGACCTGCATTTTCTCCACAGTTATTGATTACTCTGAATCCGTCTTTGTCAAAGCCTTCTTGTTTAGCAATATTATTTATAGCATAAAATATTTTAGACATTATATCGTCATTTTCTTTAACATCTAAAACATTATTATAATGTTTTTTTGGTATTACTAGTATATGAATTGGAGCTTGTGGATTTAAATCTTTAAAAGCAAGAACACTTTCATCTTCATACACTTTTGTTGATGGTATTTCTCCACTTACTATTTTACAAAATATACAATTTTCCATTTTTGTATCATTCCTTTCTCGCCTATACTAATGCTCCTTCATCTCGGAAAGGCATAAATCAATATTTTAAATTAATATTTAGGCTTACAAAATTAATCCTATTTAATTATAGCATAGCAAAATAAGTTTTGCTATGCTATATTACAAATTTATAATAGTTTACTAAAATTATGCACTTCGCTAGAAAAAGATGCAGAAATTAGGGGGAATGGGGTGATATATATTATTTTTAACGTGAACTAGGGTGGGGACCGACAAGCTAGAGTCTGTTAATTTCGCGAGTGACCAACGAAGCAAAATTTACAGACTCTTCGCAGTTGGGGTGAACTTAAAAATAATATATATCACCCCATTCCCCCTAATTTCTGCATCTTTTTCACAAACTAAGCACTTACCTCAATAAAACATTATCAAAATATATTTTACTCATCCAACAAAACAGCCTTTATTCTTCTAACCCCAGAAGAGCTTGACTCCTCTTTCTTTATTTTAAATTTACCAAGTTCAGAAGTATTAGCCACATGAGGACCTCCACATAATTCGATAGACACATCACCAATTTTATATACAGTAACTACATCACCATATTTATCAATAAACATTGCCTCTGCTCCCATTGCTATTGCATCTTCTTTTTTCATTTCTAATTTTTCTACTGGAATAGCCATTTTTATATATTCATTAACAAGTTCTTCTGCTTTTTGTTTTTGTTCATCAGTCATTTTGCTATCGTGTGAAAAATCGAATCTCATTCTTTCTGCTGTAATATTACTTCCTTTTTGATGTACATGGTCTCCTAAAACCTTTTTTAATGCTGCATTTAATAAATGTGTTGCTGTATGATATTTTGTTTCCATTTCTCCAGTTGAAGCTAAACCACCTTTGAATTTTTGTTCAGATCCAGCTCTTGATTTTTCTTGATGTTCTTCAAATTTTTGTTTGAATCCTTCTAAATCAACTGTTAAGCCTTGTTCTTTAGCAAGTTCTTCTGTAAGCTCTATTGGGAATCCGTAAGTATCGTATAACTTAAATGCTATATCTTTTGATATTTCTTTACCTTCTATATTAGTAGTTAGTTTTTCAAATTCACGTAAGCCTTTTTCTAATGTTTTATTGAATTTATTTTTTTCATTACTTAAAACTTCTAATATTGCATTTTGATTTCTTTCTAGCTCTTTGTAATATTCTTTATATTGATTTATAACGATTTTTGCAAGTTCTTGTTCCCAATTACTATTTATTTCTATTTCTAGTTTTTTTGCATATCTAATCATTCTTCTTATTAATCTTCTTAAGATATATCCTTGGTCTGTGTTTGATGGCTGAATTCCTGCATCATCACCACTAAGTATTACTACCGCTCTTATGTGATCTGCTATTACTCTTATGCTTCTTGTATATTTTTCATCATCATATTTTTTAGATGAAACTTCTTCTATTTTTGAAATTATGTTTGACCATATTGAAGATTTGTAGTTATCTGTTTGTCCTTCTAATACAGCTACAACTCTTTCTACTCCCATTCCTGTATCTACGTTTTTATTTTTTAATGGCTCAAATGTTCCATCTGTATTATGGTTATATTGCATAAATACATTGTTCCAAATTTCTACCCAGTTATCATTTTCTGGATCAAAATCTGTTGGAACTTGTTCTTCACTTCTCCAGTAGAAAATTTCTGTATCTGGTCCACATGGTCCTGTAAGTTCCATATTTGGCCACCAGTTATCTTCTTCACCTAAAAATGCTATTCTGTTTTTTGGTATTCCTAAACCTTCCCAAATTTCAGCTGATTCAGTATCTGCTGGTACAATTTCATTTCCTTTAAATACTGTTACAGCTAGTCTTTCTATTGGAATATTTAAGTGTTTTGTTAATAATTCGAAACTCCATGTAATTGATTCTTTTTTGAAATAGTCTCCTAATGACCAGTTTCCTAACATTTCGAAAAATGTGTGATGTGTTTTATCTCCTACTTCGTCTAAATCGTTTGTTCTAAAACATTTTTGAACATCTGCAAGTCTTGTTCCTTGTGGATGTGGTTCTCCTTTTAAGTATGGTACAAGTGGTTGCATTCCAGCTGTGTTGAATAAACATGTTGGATCATTTTCTGGAATTACTGGAGCACTTGGTATTATTTTGTGACCGTGGTCCTCAAAAAATTTTAAATATATGCTTTTTAAATTAACTTTTTCCATTTAAATAACTTCCCTTCTAAAATCAGTGCCAAAAGAGGCAGGCCTTTTTGGCATTTTTTTCAATTTGTTAAATTATATTATAAATTCTACATAAAATCAATGTTTGATTTTGTTTATATTATTTTGCAATTAAAAAATCTTTATCTGTATCAATAACATTTAAACTTACAATTTTATTTATATACTCATCATTATCAGTCTCACATTTTACCATGATATAATTTTTTGTATGTCCTTTAATATATTTTCCATCTCGTTCCTCAAATAAAACTTCAATATCTTTGCCAACATAGTTTCTATTATAATTACATTCATTTTCATTGGATAATTCTATTAATTTTTTACTACGTTCTTCTTTTAGTTTTCCATCTATTTGATTTGGCATAACTGCTGCTTTAGTTCCTTTCCTTGGTGAATATTTAAAAATATGCATTTTGTAAAATGCTATATCTTTTAAGAATTCATATGTTTGATTAAATTCTTGTTCTGTTTCACCTGGAAATCCTACTATTATGTCTGTTGTAAGAGCTGCATTGGGAAATTTTGTTCTTAATCTTTTTGTTACTTCTTTAAATTCTTCTGCAGTATATCTTCTGTTCATTCTTTTTAGAGTTTCTGTGCAACCACTTTGTAATGATAAATGAAAATGGTCACATATTTTATCTAGTTTTGATAATCTTTCTACAAATTCATCTGTTATAATTGTGGGTTCTATTGAACCAAGTCTAATTCTATGTAATCCTTGTATTTTATTTATTTCTTCTAATAAATCGATTAATCATTTTCCATTTTTTAAATCTCTACCATATGATGCTATATGAATTCCTGTAATTACAACTTCATTAATTCCATCTGATACAATTTTTTTAACTTCTTCAATAACATTTTCTATTTTTCTACTGCGAATATGTCCTCTTGCAAATGGTATTAGGCAATATGAACAAAATCTATCACAACCATCTTGAACTTTTATTACTGCCCTCGTTTTTTCTGTATATGTGGTAGTTCCAAGCTCTACATAGTCTGTTTTGTACATTACATCTGATACATATTCTTGTATTCCTTTTTCTTTTATATGATTTTCTATTATTTGTATGATATCATTTTTCTCGTTGTTTCCTATTATTAAATCTATTTCTTCAATTTTTCTAAGTTCATCTTTTGCCACTTGAGCATAGCATCCACATGCTACTAATATTGAGTTAAAATTTATTTCTTTGGCTCTTCTTAACATTTGCCTTGATTTTCTATCTGCTACATTTGTTACTGTACAAGTATTTACAATGTATATATCAGCATATTCACTAAATTCAACTACTTCATATCCCTGTTCAATAAATTTTTGTGCCATTGCGTTTGTTTCATATTGATTTACTTTGCATCCCAAAGAGCAAAATGCTACTTTTTTTACTTCATTCATTTGATAATCTCCTATTTTTCTCATTTTAAATATTTTTTATTGTACCAAATTTCTAATGAAAAGTCAATTTTATGTAAAATGCATAAAAAGCGTTAAACCTTATATAAAAAAGTTAATATATATTAGCAACCACTAAATAATCATTAGCAATTTATATGGTTTAATTAGATAATATCATATTTTTATGAAATAAAAAATATTTATTAAAAAATTGTATTTATTGACAAATCTGTATGTAAATATAAGAAAAAAATCATTGCTATCGGCTCATATTTTTTATATAATATTTATGATGGTTATATAAGTCAAATAAAATAGATTTATATAATACTTGGCATTGAACTATACGCCATGCAAAAAATAAGGATGGAGGTCATTATGGAAAATAACAAAGGAAAAAATCTCTCTGATAAAGAATATAAAAAAAACGCAGAGCAAAAAGAGGAGCAAGTATCTAACAATACAAATAACTTAAATCAATCAAATAAAACTAGAATCAGTTTTAATCTAGTTTCTATAATTTGCTTTATTGCTATAATTTTTTCATTATACAAAATTATTTGCTGGTTTTTTGAAAATCAAAATAATACTAAAATATTATCTAACATACAAAGTCAAACACAAGTTACACAAGAGCAAATATCTGTTGATGGAGAAATAGTAAATAAATTTAATTATGATTTTACAAATTTATTAGCTACTAATAAAAATACTGTAGGATGGATTTATGTACCTAATACTAATATAGATTACCCAGTTGTTCAACATACGGACAATGATTATTATTTAACTCATTCTTTTGATAATACACAAAATTCTGCTGGTTGGATTTTTGCAGATTACAGAAATAATTGTGATAATTTAGACTATAATACAGTAATATATGGACATAATCGAAAAGATAAAAGTATGTTTGGATCTTTGAAAAATGTTTTAAATTCCGACTGGTATTCTAATGAAGAAAATTTATATATTAATTTTTCAACACTTACTGAAAACCATGTTTACAAGGTATTTTCAACATTTGTATGTAATGATGCAGATGTACCTTCATATATAAATACTAGCTTTTCGTCACCTGATGAATTTAATTCATATTTACAAAAATTAAAAAATGCTAGCTCGTATAATTTTAATACTGATTTAGAAAATACTAAGCATATAATTACATTATATACTTGCTATGGTCTAAATGATCAAAGACTACTAGTTTGTGCTAAATTAATAAATTAATTTTTTATTAATTAGATTATAAATAATATAATTTTGTTTTTACTATAATTTCATTGTGATAATTTTCAAATGCTATACTTAAAAAGCAATATAAAATTTTAAATTTTTATATTGCTTTTTTATTTTGTTTTAAATTTTTGTTTTTATTTTTTATTTTGTTTTTTGATATTTATAAAAAGATATTATTGATATTGCAGAAAAAATTACAATTCCTATTATTTTTAGGAAGTCATCTTCACCAGTTTGAGGTATTTGTGTATTTGCATTTGATGATGTTTTTTCAACTGATTGTATTTCCTCGAAGCTATCTGGATTTATATTATCTTTATTTAGACTTGTTGACTCTTTGTTATAGTTTTGTAATTTTATTGGATTTTGTGTATTACTTGAAGTTTGTTGTTTTTTATTTTCATTATTATTTGATTGATTTGTTTCTTGCTTTTCAGGTTCTTTATTTTGATTGTTATTTGTTTCTTGTTTTTCGGGCTCTTTATTTTCATTATTATTTGTTTGTGTTGAATTTTCTTTTGGTGTTTGATTCGCTACTGGAATTTCTTCTATATTTTCAAAATCTTCAAAATTCTCTGTTTTGTTGCTTTCATTTGTTGTTGCATTGTTTTCTTCTTTATTTTCAGATTTATTATCATTTTCTTTATTATCTTCAGAATCATTATTGTTGTTTTCATTATTTTGTGTTTTGTCATTATTATTTTCAGTGTTTTGATTTTGGTTGTCCGAATTTTCAGATTCTTCAATATTTGTATTTTCATTTTTTACTTCTTCAGATTTATTTTCTTCTGTTTTTGTACTTTCACTTTCTGTATTTTCTTGTGTTTTTTCAGTATTATTAATATCTTGGCTATTTTCCTTTGAATTATTATTTGTTTCTTCCGAATTGTTATTTTCTTCTTGAGAATTATTACTTGCTTCTTGAGAATTATTTGCTTTACAATCTATATAATCACATATATCACAATTTCCTATAGATACATAAATAACTACATATCTTTTTGATACATTTTCTATAGTTGTATTATAATTGTCTCCTTCTGTTTTATTTAAATTTAATAATGTTCCATTATCTTTAGTTTGTACTGATAAATCATCATATGTAAGTACATTATCTACTTCGATATATTTGCAAACTACTCCAGTATATGATTCTGAGTTTACAGTTATGTTTATACTTACTTTTGAACTTTCATAATGCATTTTTAGCTCTATGCTTTCTTTATCATTTGCGATTGTTTTTAATGGTAACAATAGGCTCAATATTAGTATACATACAATAGATAGTGAGCAAATTGTAATCATTTTGTATTTGTTCATAAAATCCTCTCCTTTTCAATTTGCCATCCATTAATATGTCGCTTATTATATCATACAAGCCTTCATTTTTCAACATTTTTTCCTTGTTATACAGCAGGGAAATTTAATTTTAAATATATATTTAAGCTTACTTTTTGTTATAATTCTATTTTACTATATTCGTACCCTAATTCCTTTAATGCTTTTTCTTCTCGGTTTGTGCATGTAAATAATATTATTTGATGGTTATTACTATAACGCTCTTTTATATTTTTTAGTGTTTCTTTTAATCTGTTATCATCATAGTATGCAAAAATTTCGTCTAAAATTATTGGCATGTTTTCTTCTGATATATCTTCTATCATTGATAATCTGAATGATAAATATAACTGTTGTATTGTGCCTATGCTTAATCTGTTTGCGTTTTTGTATTCTCCGCTTGGTAGTTCTATTAAAATTCCTTCATCTTCACTTATAGCCACTTTGTTATATTTTTTATTAGTTATATATGCTATATTTTCAGATAAGTTTTTTGTGAATTTTGGGGTTACATTACTTTTCATTTTTTGATATGCATTTTCTATTATTTCTTTTGCTAAATTGATTGCATTGTTCTTTTTCTTTAGTTCTTCGAACTGCTCATTATAGAATGCTAATTTTTCTTCATTTTCAGCTAGCTCTTCTAATTTAGGTAATATGTTTTGTTTATCTAAATTTAATCTATGTAGTTCTATGTTTTTTTCATTTAACATATTTTGGATTTTATTTAGCTCAAATGTTAAATTGTTTGAAATTAGTAATTTATTTATTTCTGTGATTTCTATTTTATCGCAGTATTGCATTTTCAGATTTTCTTTTTTTGCATTAATATCTTTTATTATTTCATTTTTTATTTTTTCAGCATCATTTATTTGCTCTTTTTGGCTTTTTTCTAGAAGCTGTATTTGTGCATTTATTTCGTATATATTTTTTTCTATATCTTTATTTTCATTTATTATTTTTAAATATTGTTGCTCTTCTATTAAATTTAGTTTTTTGGTTTTATTATTTTTTAATAGTGCAAGTACAAAAACTATAATAGCTATTGCTACAGGAATTGCTGCTAAAATATAGTTTTTGGTTATTACTCCAATAATTATACCTGCTACTAGTAATACACAACTAACTAATAAATATGGTGATATTTTTGATGATTTTTTTTCATAGTTTTTTACTTCTTTTTTATCTTCTTCTACTATTTCTTTTTTTTCTAATAATTGTTGTATTTTTTGCTCTAATTCATCTATTTTATTTTCATTATATTTTAGTTTTTCTTTTTCTATTTTTTCTTCTTGATTTATTGTATTTACTTTTTGTATAAATTCATACTTTGTATTTAATTTTGATATTTCATCTTGTAATCTGTATTTTCTTTCTTCTATTTCATATTTATAGTTTTCATATTTCTTTAATGATTCATTTACATTGTTTAAATTTTGCATTTCGTTTATAACAATGTTTATTGGTTTTCCTTGGCTTCTGGTTGTTCCTATTTCGTCTAGTTGTTTTTTATTTAACTTGTCAATTGCTTTTTTGTAAGATATGTTGTCATCACCAGTTGAAGATGTATTTGCTATTTTTTGTAATAGTATATTTTGAGTTTGATTATCTATTTCAACTTCATTTTGAAAAGAAACTACTGAAGATATAAAAGTTTGCTCATCCACTTTTGTTTGCTCTAGAAAAAACTGACTGCCAGTATTTTTATCTATTGAGTAATTTTTAGATATATCCTCCATATTTTTATCGTATATTTTTGGATTTTTTTTGCTGAATTCTCTGAATACTTCATACTTTTCGCCATTATCTAATGTATACATCATTTTTCCAGAAAAATCTTCTGTGTCCCATGGTTTGTATCTATCGTAATCTGACATTTCTTTTCCTTTTTTATTTCGTGAAGTTCCATAAAACATATTTACTATAAAATTAAGTAATGTAGATTTACCTTTTTCATTTTCGCCAAATACTACATTTATACCATTTTCTAATTTTAATTCTTTATCTTTTAATTTTCCATAAGAATTAATTTTTAATTCATCTATTTTCAAGTAACACACCTCTACTATTTATCTAATATTTCTAGACCTATTTCTAATGCATTTTCTAATAGTTCTTTATCTGCATTTATGTCATTCATTTTTTCAAGAATTTCTTTTACAAATAAGCCTTTTAAAGTATTTTCATTTGCAATTTTTTGTACATCATAGTCTCTTTTTGTTAAATCTTTAAGTTTTATTATTTTTTCATTTTTTATGATTTTCTTTAGACTATATTTGTCGATTTCAAATTTTCTTTTTCCTATTAAATATATTTCATAATAATCATTTTCATTTATTTCTAAATTATCAATATTTTCGATTAATTCATCAATTGAAATCATTTCGGTTAAATCTA
Source organism: Clostridia bacterium (assembly GCA_017625035.1). Lineage (GTDB taxonomy): Bacteria > Bacillota > Clostridia > TANB77 > CAG-508 > CAG-492. Next base: position 44,536 of record JAGALX010000017.1, on the reverse strand, counting down.
CATTTATTATTTTGAATTCAGATTCATCTAAAGGTATAAATTGCAAATTAAGTTCGTTTTTATCAATATTACCTACAATCATTCCATGAGATCCTAACTCGTCAAATCCCATAGATATGGGAGACCCTGGATAGATTATTTTATTTTCTTCATTATAATTACATTTATGTATATGACCTAAAGCTACATAATCGAATCCTATTTTTTCTAATGTTGACTTTGATATTGCGTTATATTGCCTTTCTATGTTGTTAGTACCATTTAATGTTGCATGTGTTATTAGGATATTTATTTCGTTTTTATTTTCTAATTCAAAATTTTCTATTTCTGGGTTTGTGTAATAAAAATCATTGAATCCATATCCATAAATATTGATATTGTTTTCTTTTATTTTAGATATATTTGGACCAAATATATGTACATTTTTGTTCCATTTATATTTACTATAAAATGAATTTTTTAAATATGGATCGTGATTTCCTGGTGTTATAAATATTTTTGTATTTTCAATTTCCTTAAATAAATTATTTATATATTCGATTGTGCTTTCTCTAATATATTTATGCTCATATAAATCACCTGCAATAAACAAATATTCAACATCATTATTTTTTATATAATCGATTACTTTTTTTAACACTTTTCTTTGCTCTAACCTTCTTAAAGTACCTAGATTGCTGTTGTTTAATTGTGTAAATGATGTATCGAAATGCATATCTGCTATATGTACAAATTTCATATATTACCTCGCTTTTGTGTTTTTTATATTTTATATCATAGTAATTTTTTAAAGTCAATGGTTTTAAGAACATTTGTTTCAAAATAAAAAAACTATACCTTCAACTTTGTAGAGTAGGAAAAAGGGAACGCGTCCCCTTTTTCATCCCCTTCTTTATCCATTTTCCGCTTTTACAAAAAAACACTTAAACTAAAAGTTTAAGTGTTTTTTTATACTATTGAACATATTTTTTAATTCCAAATACACCCAATCCAATTATAGCAAGTGTTCCTAATCCTAAGCTAACATATACAATTACTTTAGAACCTGTTTTTACTGTTAACATTACAGGAGCATCGTCAATATCGTCTTCTCCTGGAACTTTGTTGTTTGGAGTTGAATCTTTATCAGGTTCACCAAAATCATTATAATCTTCGCTTATTTCTGCTGTATTAGTTTTTACTCCCATATTTTCTGAATCGTTTATCCAAGTTAATAAAATGCTTACTTCTGCACTTTCACCTGTTTTTAATAGTGTATTTTCTAAAGCTCTTGTTACAACTTTACCATCTTTTTCTGTCCACTCTGGGTTATCTTCTGCAACAAATTTTAATCCTTCTGGTATATAATCAGATACTTCTTTAGCGTATCCAGCTATATCACCGTCGTTAGTTACTCTTATTGAATATCTAAACTTAACTGTTACTTGATTTAATTTGCTTTTCTTTAAGTCAACTTTTACTACATTTTCAGGATTATCTTCTGCTTTGTGTCCAGTTTGAATTACTTGTGTTTGACCATTTTCTGAAACTATAGCTTCTGTTACCCATTTTCTTAATGATAAATCAAAATAATTTAATTTTATTTTTTCTATATCTTGATCATCTTCACCTTCAGTCCATTCATTTGGAACTGAGTCTCTGTCTGTTACATCTTCTTTGTTGAAGTCTGCATCTTCTGTTATTTGTGCATAGTTTATTATTATTCTGTCTGAAGTATTTGGTTCAACAACTTTAAATGCAACTTTTACATCTTTGAAATCTAATGTTGTCATTGTTTCTGGGTCAAATCCTTTTATTAGTTCATCTTTTAGGTAATCTGTAACTATAACATCTGCTTTAGTAACATCTGTAGTAGGTACATATGTTTTTTTATCATAAGTTATACTATCTGATGAGCTTGTAGTTGATTCTGTATACATTTTCCATTTATATTTTGTATTTGTGCTATCATTTGGTAAAAATTCTAATCCGTCTGGAACATCATCCATTATTTTTGTTGCGTATCCAGATAAGCCTGCTTCATTATATACTCTTAATGTATATGTTACTATATTATTTTTACAAACATCAATTGGATCTTTTGAATAATCATAGTATTTTGCTGTTGTTACTGTTCCTGTTTTTAATTCTGAAACATCAACTTTAGGCTCTCTGCCTGTTATATTTTTGTCATTAATTTTTGTTATGAATTTACGTAATGCTAAGTCAAAATCTTTTTTGTCATTTTCTATTATTATTGTAACTATAGATTCTTTATCATCTACATTTAAAGAAACTTTATTATGTTCGTTATTTGCTATTTTAGTATTTTCTTTATCTACAATGTATTTATCTCCACTTTGTTTTGTAGATATTTGTACTTTTATTTCTTGTTCATATCCTTCATATCCTTCTGGAGCTGTTGTTTCTTTTATTGTAATTGAATCTGTTTGTTTATTTGATGTTATAGTATTTTTTATAACATCAATCATTCCATTTTTATCTGTTGGTCCTATTTTTGTTTCTTTCCCTATAGTAAAATATGCTCCTTCTAGACCTTTATTTTTATTTGAAGAATCTACTTTTTTTATTACAACTTTGTATTCACCTGTAATTTCTTTAACTTCAACTGTTTCAAAATCATCATCATCTTGAACCCCTGGATAGTAATTTTCAATAGTTACATTTTTTCCTGTAGAATCTGTGTATGTATATGCTTTTGCTGATTCATACCATTTATCTAAGTTTGCCGCATTTGAAATCGTATTTTGAACAGAGTCTCTGTCAGAATCACCTATTGCTTTTGCTTCTTTCCATGTTCCATTATCATTATATCCATAATTTGAAATTTCTGCTCTATTTGTTATATATCCTTTTGAACCTTCTTTTACTTCACAAATTATTTTTACTTCTTGATATATGTTTTGTGTTTCATTGTTTAATATTCTGTCAATTGAGTTTGCTTTTACAACTGTATTTCCATTATATTTTAATACTATTACTTTGCTATCTGATGCTGCATTTGTTGTATATTCAGTTGCATATTCATCAGCTATTTTTACAAATTTTAGTCCTTCTGGTAAATAGTCTGTTATTTCTTTTGCATAACCATCAACTTTACCTTCATTATAAACTCTTATTGTATACTCTATTTTGCTTCCAGTGTTTACTTTTAAAGGTTGTTTTGTATGATGATAAGCAGCTGTTTTGTATTCATCTAAAATTTGTTTTGATATTTCATTTATTATTGGCTCTCTGCTAACATTTACTTGTTTACCATCTATTTTTGAAATAAATTTTCTTAAGCTTAAGTCAAATTCTGGTGTTGGTTTTGGTTGTTCTTGGTTTGGAACATAAATTTCTATGATTGAATTACTTGGATATTTTAATTTTATGCTTCCATTTGTGCCTGTTGCTGATAATTTAGTGTTATCTTCATCTATAACAAAGTTTGTTCCATCTTTTTTGAATTTAACTGTTAAGTTGATTTCTCCATTATATTTTTGTAAACCTGTTGGAGCTTTTGTTTCAATAATTTTGTATACATCTGATTGAGTTGTAGATTCTATTTTTTTAGAATCTGTAATTGTACGTATACCATCATTATTTGTTGTTAAATCATTTTTATTTACAGCTCCACTTACATCAAATTTTGCTGGATTATTTGTTACTGCTGTTGTTCCATCTTTTTTTACTTTTATTAATTTTATAGTATAATTTCCTGAATAAGAAATTTCTTTTAAGTCATTTGCCCCTTGTGATTTTACTACCTTTTTAATATTTAGTAGGTTTTGATTTACTTCATTTACAATAACTTGAGCTGTTGTTTCAGCACCTGAATAAATTGCACCTATACTTAATTGTACTTTTTTTACATCTGCACAATTTGATATATCAATGTAAAAACTTCCATCATTATTAACTTTTATTTGTTCAGAAGTTAATGTTTTTGCTTTTCCTTGTGAGTCTGTTACTGTTGCAGATATTTTTGATTTATATGTATTATCAATATTTAAAGTAACTCCATTTGCTTTTAAGTAGTATGGTCCTACTTGTTTTTTAGTTAAATCAATATTTGCTGTGCTTTTTTCTAATGATATTACATTATTTACAGTTCCATTAGATGTATAGTTTGATTGTTTATTAGCTAAATGTTTTAGTGCATAATATAAATATTTGCATGCATTTTGATCCTCATTAGTTATATTGTATCCTGAGAAACCGCCATTTACTAATTTGTCATATTTTTGTGCATCTGTGTTATTAGCATTGTTTGTATAATTCCAAATAACTAGTTGTTCTACTACTTCTATTAAATTTCTGTTTATTGTATTTCCTGCTATATCTTTGTAGTTTCCAACAGTTTTATTTAAAGATTTTATATTTTCACTTGTTATATTTCCATAAGCAGTTATGCTCTTCTTTACATCTGGTGATGTTACTAAATTTGCTAAATAATCTAATGATACTTCTTTATTTGTTGCAGTACTAATATACATGTTATCAACTAACCATAATGCTGCATTATAATTTTTAAAATATATTTTACTTTCTGGTCCATTATATAGATTTTTTTGTTGATTATATACTGCATAATCTAAATTTGTTCCTTCATCTATACAATATACATTACTATATTTTGATTCTTTTTCTTGTTGTTTATCTTGACCAGGCCCTATTTCAGGCATTTTTATATCTTTTGTTCCTACACTTACTTTCATAGTTGCAGCTCTAAATGCTACTTCTTCCATATCTGCATTTATTTTCAAAGACATTAAGCCAGCTACAATAGCTATTGCTGTTATTACTATTAATGCAATCCTTACACATGGATTTTTTAATAATGTTATTAATTTCATTCTTAACATTCAACAATCCTTCCTTTCTATAACAATCTGCTTATTATTTTACCATATTTTTATACATTTTACAAGTTTTATGTTAATTTTTTTCTGACTATTCTTTGTTTTTTCTTGTATTTTAAGCTAAATAAAACATAAAATAACTAAAATTATCTGTAAAACAAGAGGAATTTCAGAAAAAATGATGAATGTTTATATTTTTTGATAATATTATTTCTATTATGAAATTTCTCTATTGATTTAATAATCTGTTTACAAATTTAAAAGTAGGCTATAGCCTACTTTATAATTCCTAATATATGCTTTTGTTTTTCTATATATTCTTTTGAAAATTCATAACATTCTTTTAATTTTTGAGCTGCTTTAATTCCAATATCATAATCATCAGAGTGAATATATGCTAAAATTTCTTCTGAATTTACTTTATCTCCAATTTTTTTGTTTATTGTAATTCCAACTTTATTATTTATTTTATCTTCTTTTTTTAATCTACCAGCTCCCAAACTAGATGATATATAACCTATTTTTTCGTTATCCATTGATTTAATATATCCATCTTTTTCAGATACTACTGGAATTACATATCTTGCTTTTTCAAATTTGGAAATATCATCTATATAAGAAACATCCCCTCCTTGATTTTTTACTAATTCTTTAAATTTTTGTAAAGCTTTTTTATTATTTATATTTTCCATTATCTTGTTTTTATTTTCTTCAATATTTTCGCCTTTTCCTGCTAGCATCATCATATAACTACCAAGTGCTAATATAATTTCTTTTACATCTTCTTTCATATTTCCATTTAGAGCCTCTACCGCTTCTATTACTTCTAACGAATTTCCGATTGAATATCCAATTGGTTCGTTCATATTTGTTAATACACATATTGTTTCTTTTTTTGCTAAATTTCCTATTCCAATCATTGTTTTTGATAATTCTTCAGCATCTTTTATGTTTTTCATAAAAGCCCCACTGCCTACTGTAACTTCTAATACAATTTTTTCTGCTCCAGCTGCTATTTTTTTGCTCATAATACTTGATGCAATAAGAGGTATACTTTCAACACAAGAAATTGTATCTCTTAAAGCATATATTTTTTTATCTGCTGGTGCTAAATTTAATGTTTGACCCATTAAACTTATTCCTATATTTTTCACATTATCAATAAATTCGCTTATGTTTATATTTGTATTGTATCCTGGTATTGATTCTAGTTTATCGATTGTTCCACCTGTAAAACCTAATCCTCTTCCTGACATTTTTGCTGCTGGTATTCCTAAAGATGCTATAATTGGCATTAATATTAATGTTATTTTATCACCTATTCCACCTGTACTATGTTTATCTACAACTTTTCCGAGCTCTGAAAGGTCTAATACTTCACCAGAATTTGCCATTGCTAGTGTAAGATTTGTTGTTTCTTCGTAATTCATTCCATTAATGTATATTGCCATTATAAGAGCTGCAGCCTGATAATCTGTTATGTTTCCATTTGTGTAGTTTTCTACAAAAAAGTTAAGCTCCTCTTTTGTTAAGATTTTATTATCTCTTTTTTTGGCAATTATTTCTAATATATTCATTTGTCCCCTCCTTATTTTATGATATTTTTTACAAAACTAAGTCTGTGTAATGGACAAAGCCCATTTTCTTTTATTGCAGCAATATGTGCTGCGGTTCCATATCCTTTATGCTTAGCGAAACCATATTGTGGATATATTTCGTCCCATTGTCTCATTATTCTATCCCTAGTTACTTTAGCAATAATTGAAGCTGCTGCTATTGAATAGCTTTTAGCATCTCCTTTTACTATTGATCTATATTGAACTCCGCATGTATCGATATTTGTTAGCGCATCTACTAATATAACATCTGGTTTTACTTTTAAAGTTTTGATAGTTTCTGTTAATCCTGCTTTTGTTGCATTTAATATGTTTATTCTATCTATTTCATTTTGATCAACAATTCCTACACTATAACTTATTGCTTCTTCAATTATTAAATCATATAGTTTTTCTCTTTTCTTTTCTGATACTTTTTTAGAATCGTTTACTCCTTCAATCATAGAATCTTTTGGCATTATTACTGCAGCAACAACAACAGGGCCTGCAAGTGGTCCACGTCCTGCTTCATCAATTCCACAAACATATTCATAGCCTTCATTAAATACTGAGTTATCTATTTCTTTTAATTCATTTAATCTTAGTAATTCTTTTTCTTTCATTTGTTAGTCTCCTATTCTATTATACAATATCCATTCTTTTTCTGGTTCTTTTGCCATTATATCAGATAATTTATATTTGGTTTCATTATTAATTATAATTCCTTTTGTATATATAACTTCTGCCTCATTGTAATTTACTATATAAACATGATTTTCTATATTTTTTATTTCTGCTGAAATTTCCATTTGGTCGAAATTTTCTTTATTTAGTATGTAGTAATTTTCATATTTACTTTCTTCAATTTTTAAATTTTGCATTAATTGTTTTATTTGCTGATTATCTAAATTTGATACTTTTGTTCCTACATAATTTTCTTCATTATTATTAACTTCAGATTGACCTTTTAATAATTTTATTTTTCCTTGTATTATAAGCATATTTGTTTTTATATCATTAGTTTTATTTTCAGCTATTAATTTTTTTATATGATTTACTGAAAAAAGTGCTGCAATTACTATTAATATGAATATTATTAATAATTTTAATGTTTTATATTTTTTGTTTTTCATACCATATATTATGCGTTTATTCGCATGTCTCCTTTTTTTATTTTTGTCATTATACAATATTTTTTTGGTAGATACAATATTTTTATTAAGTTATAAGAATTAAAATTATTCTTCGAAAAGGAACGGATTTTTTGATATATAAGCCCTCACACTTCTTGATTCTGCATTTTCTCGGAAACTTTTTTCATAAAAAAACATATCTTAAGTTTTTTTTAAGGAAAGTCCTAAAATAAAAACAATTTTTTCACATTTTTTTCACAAAACTCTTGTATCATATGTATGATATACGTTATTATGTTTATGATAATTATTAATAAATTTAAAGACATTATAAAAATATGTCTAGAAAGGGATGACATTTTATGGATAAAAATTCATTTAAAGCTGTGAAAACAGGCGAAAATTCTTATTCAATTCCAAAAGCAAAAGTAGGTTTTATGAGAGGATTTTTTGTACCATTTGTTGCAGGTGCATTAGGATCTTTAATTTTAGTTGGTACTTGTTTAAGTATACCTTCTATACGAGATACTGTTTTAGACAAATTTGCATCTGAAACTAGTAAAGAAAAATCTGATGAATCTAATAAAAATACAAATAACACACTTGATTTTGCACAAATTTTATCTACTTCATCTGGAAAATCAGTTTCTATAGAAGATTACTCAAAAACAAGTGTTGCTGTTGCAAATAAAGTTTTACCTTCTGTAGTTGGAATAAAAGTAACATATTCAGTAAATTCACCATACTATTCTTATTATGGAATGTCTGGCTCTACAGCTACAGCAACTGGATCTGGAGTTATTATAACAGATGATGGTTATATTTTAACAAATAACCATGTTGTTGCATCTTCAACAAGCACTTCTTACTATCAAGTAAGTAAAGCTACAAAAATAACAGTTACATTATATAATGATTCAACTGAATATGAAGCTACTATAGTAGGTTCTGATGAACAAACAGATTTAGCAGTATTAAAAATAGATAAAACAGGATTAACAGCTGCTGAATTAGGTGACTCAACTACCGTACAGGTTGGAGAATTTGCAATGGCAATTGGAAATCCTTTAGGTATGGAAAGTACAGTTACTACAGGAATTATAAGTGCTAAAGATAGAACTATAACCTCTGATAATGTTTCTTATAAAGTAATTCAAACAGATGCTGCAATAAATTCTGGTAATAGTGGTGGAGCTCTTATTAATGCAGAAGGTAAAGTTATAGGAATAAATACTTTAAAACTTTCTGGATCAGGTGTTGAAGGTATTGGTTTTGCAATTCCAATTAATGATACAATAACTGTTTATCAACAATTAATAACAAATGGCAAAGTATCAAGACCATATATTGGAATATCTGGTAGAGATATTGATGAAATTACAGCAAAACAAAATAATATTCCTAGAGAAGGTGTTTATGTAGTTTCTGTTGAAGCTTTCTCAGCTGCAGAAAAAGCTGGGATTCAAGCAGGAGATTTAATTATTGCTTTTGATGGTGAAGAAATAAAAACAATGGATAAATTAAATGAACTAAAAAACAAACACAATATTGGTGATGAAGTGAAAATTAAATTAATTAGAAATGGTGAAGAAAAAGAAATTAGTTTAACATTAGGTGAAAATAAAAGCACTAATGATTAATGATTTTATATTGATGTACTAATGTGGACAGTTCACATTGTACATCTTATTTTTTTGAATTCAATTTAATATTAAAATTAATTACTATTAATTAGATAAAACTTTTTACTCGAAAAAACAGATAAAACCTAGTTTTTTTACCTGGATTTTATCTGTTTTTTGCGCTCATATTTTAAAGTTTTATTTATTTTTATTATTTTTGTTATGGTTTTTATATTATTCTTTTCTTTGCGCTGTTGCAGCTTTTTTTAATAACATTCTTTCTCTTTTTGATAATTCTTTAGCTGAATCTGTAACAACTTCTTTCATAGCACCTAAACTGCTTAAAGCAGATGTCGCATCAAATGGAATAAATACTTTGTTTGCTTCACCATCAGCAATTTCTTTTAATGCTTCTAATGATTTTAATTGAACTAATTTATCATTTGGATCTGATTCCATAACAGCACTATAAACTTTTCTTATTTCTTCTGCTTTTGCATCAGCTACTTTTTTGATTGCTTCAGCCTCACCGGCAGCTCTTCTTATAGCAGCTTCTCTATCAGCTTCGGCTTCTAGTATAGCAGCTTCTTTTTTACCTTCTGCAAGTGTAATTGCAGATTGTCTTTCACCTTCTGCTTGAAGGATTAATGCTCTTTTATTTCTTTCTGCATTCATTTGTTTTTCCATTGCATCTCTGATGTCTGCAGGTGGTGTAATATCTTTTATTTCAACTCTGTCAACTTTACATCCCCATTGGTCTGTTGCTTCATCTAATACAACTCTTAATTGATCATTTATAACATCACGAGAGCTAAATGTTTCATCTAAGTCTAATTTACCAACAATATCACGAATTGTTGTAATAGCAAGGTATTCAATACCTTTTTTTAGTGATTGAATTTCATAAACGGCTTTTGCTGGATCAGTAATTTTGTAGAATACAACTGTATCGATTGTGATTGTAACGTTGTCTTTTGTGATAACACCTTGTGGTGGTATATCCATTGTTTGTTGTTTTAAGCTAACTACTGATCTAACATGATCTAAAAATGGAAAAATTATTGTAAGACCTGCATCTGCAACTTTATGAAATTTTCCTAATCTTTCTATAACATATACTTCTGCTTGTTTTACTACTTTTATTGTTTTATATGCGATAACTAAAACAATTATAAGTAATATAATAAAAAATATACCCATTATATATTCCTCCTTAAACATTTATTTCTGATTTTTTTTCGATAGTTACTACAGCTTTTACTCCCTCAATTGCAGTTACAGTAATGATTGAATCTTTAGGAATAACTGTATCTCCTTGTGTTTTAGCAGACCAAACTTCATTATCCACTTTTACTTGACCTTCACCAGAAATTGGATCAATGTCTGAAATAACTAAACCTTTTTTTCCTATTACTGAATACGCATTTGTGTGTACATTTTCCATAGATTTAGTAAATTTTTTAATAAATCGTTTAGTACATAATGTTAATAATGCTGATAAAATACAAAAAATTCCTATTTGTATTGTTATATTATCGATAAATATACTACATACTGATGTTAATCCAGCAGCAACACCTAGCCAAAAAACTAGAAAGTCAGTTGGGATAATCATTTCAAAAATAATGAATATGCCAGCTAGTATAAGCCAAATTTGCCACATATAAATTACCTCCTTTTTCTACTAATAACAAATTTATTATACTATAAGCTTACAAAAAAATAAAGTATTTTATGAAGATTTTTGGTGAGATTTGCGGATGTATTTGGGAATGCGTTAAAAATGCATTTTCCTGGTATTCAATGGTAAAAGGGGACGGAGAAATTGATTCATTACAATTAATTTTTATGACTTTTAAATTTATTCAGGAGAATCAATTTCTCCGTCCCATTTTACCTAAATCCCACCTATTTACCACTAATTCTTAGGAATTACATTAACAGTTTTATTATGCGTATATATAACAAACCCTGGTTTGCTTCCAGATGGTTTTTTTACATATTTTATGAATGTATAATCCACAGGTACATTTGAAGATAATCTTCCTTTGCTATAATATGCAGCAATTTGCGCACATCTAATAATTATATCAATAGAAGGCTCTTCCCCTTTTGTTTGTAAGATTGCATGACTTCCGTGGATATCTTTTGTATGAAACCATATGTCATTTGATTTTGCAAGTTTTATTGTCAAATAATCATTTTGCATATTATTTTTTCCAACTAGCAAGGTGTAATTTTCTATTTTATACTCTATTGGAATATATGTTTTATTTAGTTTTTTATTCTTCTGTTTTTGCTTTGTTATTTTTGTTTTTGATTTCATATGTGATTTTTCGAATAGTGGATTTTCAGAAATTTCTGAATAAATTTCATCTATATCTGGTACAGTTTTTGCAGTATCTATTTCATATATGATACTTTCTAAATAGTCTAATTCAGATTGAGTTTCCTTTTTTTGTTCATTTATTACAAGTAAAGTATTTTTTAGTTTATTATATTTTTTAAAATAATTTTTGGCATTATATGATGGTGTTTTATTTTTATCAATTGGTATTGTTATTAAATTATTATTATCATAGTAATTTTCTAAAGTAATTTTATCTTCTAAAAATTCTGGGAATTTGTACATATTGGCAGTTATTAATTCACCGTAAAGTTTATATTTATCCATATTTTTGCAATCTTCTAATTTTTGATTTATATTAAATAATTTTTTCTTTATTTTTGTTAATGTAGATAAAACTAATTTTAAAAGATTATTTTTATAACTTGAATAAATTAAATCATTTTCCTTATTATAATAAAAATCATCTATAAAAAAATTAGATTGAAATGCATCTGAATTTTCTTTTAATATTATTGAAAAATCTTTATTAAATGGAACTACTGTTAGTTTGTTAGTTCCTATATTATTTAATATATCTGTAATATATTTATAAATTGCTTTTAAATTATTTGTGGTTACTGAATTGTCTATATTGCATTCATTTATTACACTTTGAATATACAATTTACTTATTCCTATGAATAATTTAGAAATTCCTGAGTCTAAAGATTTGCAGTTGCTTGTCATTTTGTAAAACTCATCGAATGTTTTTATTGATGAAAAATCAATTTTATTATTGTTTGGAATTATGTATTCTCGTGCTGGCAAAATATCTCTTGAAGAGTTTTCTTCTGTTGAAAGATGTCTTAAACTATCTATAATAATATTATTCGAATTAGTTAAAATTATATTACTATGTTTTCCCATTAATTCGATTATTAATTTTTTATTTATTAAATCATTTAACTCATTATAACATTCAAGTTCAATATATACGATTCTTTCCAAACCTGCAGTATAAATTTTTCTAATTTTTGCACCTATTAAATGTTTTCTAAGCAACATACAAAATCCTGGAGCATTTAATGGATTTTGTTTACTATGTGTTGTTAAATTTATTCTGTATGAATCTGAAGAAATAGATAGATTTAAAGTATAATTTGTTCCATGAGAATAAATTCCTAAAATTATTTCGTTTTTATTTGGTTGAAAAACTTTGTTTATTTTACCACCTATTAAACATGTATTTAATTCTGCTACTATGTGGTTTGTAATAATACCGTCAAAAGCCATGTGAGTAAATTTCCTTTCTGATAATATTTTAGAGAAATTATATTATATTTTTTTAGAATAGTAAAGAGAAAGAGAGCATCGCTATTTTGAATAAAATTTGCTATTTAATCTACACTATAAGTATATGTTAACTTATATATTTCTGTACTTTAATTCTTAAATACTATATTTTTTGTATTATAGAGGGGTGATTATATGGCATTAGATTACTTAGTTATTGGTGAAAGAATACGAAAATCTAGAATTGAAAACAAATTGACTCAAGAAAATTTAGCAGAAAAATTAAATGTTTCTGTTGCTTTTATTAGTAGAATTGAACGTGGTAGCGCTCATGTAAATCTAACAAGATTAAGTGAAATATGCGCTATTTTAAATATAGATGAAGGAACTATATTAAATGGCACAAGTACTGAATCAACAAATTATCTTTCTGATGAATTTAATGAGCTGTTTAAAAATTGTTCAAAACAGACTCAAAGATTAATTTATGATATTGCCAAATTAATTATTAATGAAACTAAATAAAAGCAAAAATTGGATAGTAATATTATAATAGAAAGCACTCACAGTTAAACTTTACCTCACAATAGAACTTTCCTATTATATAAAAAATAAATACGCCTTACAAATTGTAAGTCGTATTTATTTTTGCTTTATGCTGCTTCTCTACATTTTACTATTAATCTTTGTTTTCCTCCATTTGTACATGTAATTAATGTCATTTCTTTTAGCCCATTTGTTTTTTGGCTTGTACATTCAACATTATCTGGATATACAACAAATCTATCATAAACTTTATAATTAAGAGTGTTGCCAGATAAATCTGTTAATTTAACTATATCACCAGTTTTTATTTGAGATAATTTTCCAAACATTTTTCCACTTTTGTAGTTATGTCCAACTACACAATAGTTTCCAACAGAGTTTGGGCTTCCTCCCCAAAATTTATTAATAGATATTTCTAAAAGCTCATCTGATGTTTCTGAAAGTACTGGATATTCTATTCCTAAACTTGGTATACTTATTATTGATTCATATGTATATGTTTTACCACTTTTATCGGTATATGAACGATTACTAACTGGTTGCTCAATTTCTGGCTCTTCTACAATTTCGATATCTTCCATAGCAACAACTAATGGTTCATTACTAGTTGTTTCATCGCTTTGCGTATTTGATGAATTTTGCACATTTTGTATATTATCTAATAAATTATCCGCACTTAAAATTTCTTGTGATACTGCTTCAGCTGAATTTTTTTGAAATTCTGAGAATATCCAACAACCAGAAAATACAAATACAAGAATTATAGATACGATGAATTCGATTTTGTACATTTGCTTTTTCTTTTTCAATTTATTGGTAACATATAATTTATCTTTAACTAATATTTGATTCATACACATTTCCTTTCTAATTTAAATTTTCGTTTTTTACTATATAATTAGAAATTTCTGCAAACTGCTCTATTGATAGTGATTCTCCTCTAGTATTATAATCCAGTTTTAAATCATCAAATAATTTTTTTGCTTTGTCTTTGTTTTGTAAAATTCCACCATTAACTAGTGCGTTAATTAATGTTTTTCTTCTTTGCATAAAACTTGCTTTTATTAATTTAAAAAACTTTTGCTCGTCCAATAAATTAATTGGTGCATTTTTTCTTATAGATAATTTAATTACTTCTGAGTTTACTTCTGGTTCAGGTATAAATGAATTATTTTCTACTATTGTTACACTTTCAGAAGTAGCATAATAATATACACAATATGTTATTGCTCCTGATAATTTTTCTCCTGGAGTTGCTATTAATCTGTCTGCCACTTCTTTTTGTACCATAACAGTTATTGTTTCTATGTCTAGTTTTTCTTCTAGTAATTTCATTATAATTGGAGTTGTTATGTAATATGGTAAATTAGCTACTATTTTTACTTTTTTGATTTCAGAATTTTTATTAAGTTTTATTAAGTTATTTAAGTCGACTTTTAAAACATCTTCATTTATGATTTCGAAGTTGTTGTACATTGAAAATCTATCTGTTAAAATTTCAAGCATTCTTTGATCTAGCTCTATTGCAATTACTTTGCCTGCTTTTTGTAATAAAAATTCAGTTAAATTTCCTAGCCCTGGGCCGATTTCGATTATTAAGTCTTCTTTATTTACATCTGCTGATTCTACTATTTTATCGACTACAGAATCGTTTATTAAAAAGTTTTGACCAAGACTTTTATTTGCTGATATTTTATATTTTTTTAATATAAATTTTGTTTTTTCATATAAGTTTTCCATATTACCACCTTTTATACTCTTTTATTATATAATAAAAGTTTTTCTTTTACAATATGGTAATACAAATATTTTTATAAAACTATACTACTTGTTTTATATGATTTATATAAAACTTATTTTTATTAAAAAATAATTCTATTATATCAACTCTTATAAACATATTTTCTAATTTATTTATATGCAAATAATATTTTATGCCTTTCATAATATGCTTAATTTTACTATGGTTTACAGCTTCTGATGGCAAACCATAGTTTTTATTTGCTCTAGTTTTAACTTCTATAAATACAAGTTCATTTTTTTCTTCATCAAAAGCAATAATATCAATTTCTCCTCCATTATAATAAAAATTTTTATCAATTATTTTATAATTATTATTTATTAGATATTTGCAAGTTATATTTTCTCCAATTCTTCCAAATTCAAATTTATTCATAATATTCCTCAGACACTTTAAATTTATTCATTCCAGTATTTATTATAAATTCATCAATTTCTAAATAAGTTAACATTTGATTTACTGTGATTATATTAATACTGGTTTTAATAGATATTTCTTCTGCACCAATTCCTTCATTATTATAAATACAGTTAAATATTTTTTGACTTTTTTCATCTAATATTTTTAATTGTTTATTAATCTTTTTCCTTTTTTCTATATTATTGTCTGTATTTAGTGCTAATTCTAAATCTTTAAAAATGTCTTTTGCATTTCTTACTAGTGATGCACCTTTTTTTATTAGTTCTATTGTTCCATAACTATTTTTATTTCCTATACTATTCGGTATGCAAAATACTTTTCTTCCCTGTGCTTTTGCAAATTTTGCTGTTATACTTGTTCCACTTCTGTAGGCTGCTTCTATAACTAATACACCTAATGATAATCCACTTATTATTCTATTTCTTTTAGGAAAATTTTTCATTTGTACAGGAGAATCAACTGGTAATTCTGATAAAACAAGACCATCGTTTTCAATAATATTATAAAATAATTTTTCATTTTCTTTTGGATATATATAATTGAATCCACTTCCTAATACAGCAATTGTTTTTCCTCCATTTTTTAAACAAGTTTCGTGTGCAATAGAATCAATACCATTTGCCATTCCGCTTACAATTACCATATTGTTTTCAACTAGTTCTTTTGTTATTTTTTTTGTAATGTTTCTTCCATATTCAGAGCTATGCCTTGAACCAATTACTGCAATTGAATTTTGATTTAATAAATTTATATTTCCCATTGCATATAATTTTTTGGGCGGTGTTGCTATATCCTTTAATAAAACAGGGTATACATTATCTGAATTATGAATTTCATAAATTTTTTTATTTGTCGTAAAAATCCCTCCTATATGATTTTTTGGGATTTGGGGACGGTTCTCTTTTCCCATTTTTGGGAATTTAGGACAGTTTTGAAATTTTAAGACGTCCAACAAGTCATTATGCTTCAAGAGTGTCCCAAATTTCCAAAAATGGGAAAAGAGAACCGTCCCCAAATCCCACTATCCAATATATTTTTTATCTAAACTTCTATATTGAATAGCCTCTAGCAAATGTGAAGCTTGTATATTTTCGCTTTTTTCCATATCTGCAATTGTTCTTGCTACTTTTAAAATTCTTCCATATGCCCTTGCACTGAGTCCTAATTTTTCAAACGCTTTTTCTAAAATTTTTTCACATTTAGAATCTAACTTACAATACTTTTCTATTAATTTGGGAGTTAATTCAGAATTAGAAAATATACCTATTTTTTGATAACGTTCTAATTGAATTTTTCTTGCCTCTTCTACTCTTTTTCGTATTTTTTCAGAATTTTCTTCTTCATCACTAGAATTTAAATTTTCATATTTTACATTACTTACTTCTACTTGAATATCAACTCTATCTAACAATGGTCCACTTATTTTTCCAATATATTTTTTTATTGCTTGACTACTACAATTGCATTCTTTATCAGACCCATAATATCCACATGGACATGGGTTCATACTAGCTACTAGCATAAATTTGCATGGGTATGTTAATACTGCATTTAGCCTACTTATTGTAATTTTTCCATCTTCTAATGGTCCCCTTAAAACTTCTAATGTAGATTTGTCAAATTCTGGTAATTCATCTAAGAATAAAACACCATAATGAGCTAAACTAATTTCCCCTGGTTTTGGAATTTTGCCTCCTCCTACAAGTGATGTTTTGGAAATGGTATGATGCGGTGACCTAAACGGTCTGTTTATAATAAATGGATTATCGCTTGATATATTTCCTGCAATACTATGAATTTTGGTTACTTCTAATGATTCATCAAAACTTAAATTTGGCAATATGGTTGGAATTCTTCTTGCCATCATGGTTTTTCCAGACCCTGGACTTCCTATTAACATACAATTATGACCACCACTTGCAGCAACCTCTATTGCTCTTTTTATATTTTTTTGACCTTTTACTTCGGAAAAATCGAGATTATAATTAAAATTATTTTCATTTATATGTTGGAAATTAAATTGAACTGGAGAAATTGGAGTTTGTCCGTTTAAATATGAAATTACCTGATTTAATGAAACTACTGGTATTACTTGTATTTCGGAAACTATACTTGCTTCTTTTGCATTATCTTTGGGGACAATAATTTTTTCGATTCCTAATTTTTTTGCTTCAATGCACATTGGAAGTATTCCTTTTATGCTATTTATGTTGCCGTCTAATGATAGCTCTCCTAGGAATATTGTTTTTTCGTAATTAAACATTTTTATACATCCGCTTGCCATTAATATAGCAACTGCTATGGGTAAATCAAATGCTGAGCCTTCTTTTTTTATAGTGGCTGGTGCTAGATTTATTATAATTCTTCTACTCGGAAATTCGTATCCTGAATTTTTTATGGCTGTTCTTACTCTTTCTTTGGATTCTCTAATACTTACATCTGGCAAACCTACAATATCGCAGCATGGAATTCCTCCTGCAACATCTACTTGGACATCAATAATAAAACCTTCTAAACCATGAAGGGTTATACTTTTAATTATAGATAACATTTTGTCTCCTTTGGAATTTTTTTAGAATTAAAATTTTTGAATTAAATTTTTATTATAATAGCAGAATTGTTGTGAAATGTCAATTATTAAAATTACATATTTTTTTATTTATTAATCCAATTCCTTGATTTTTTTATATGCTTAATATAAAATAAATACTGTCAAAAAATAATAAAAAAGTTGGTGATTATTTGGAAACTAATAAATCAAAAAATAATAAAAAATATAAACCTTCCAGACCTAAAAGGTTCTTGGCTTTAGCACTTTTTATATTAATAGTTTTCGTTTTTCTATTAATAAAAATTGGACATTTACAATTTGTTCAGGGCTCTTCACTTAAAGAATTGGCTACAAGACAGCAAACTACAAGTAGAGTTTTAAGTGCCAAAAGAGGTGCTATTTACGATTCTACTGGAACGGCACTTGCAATTAGTGCAGATGTAGATACTGTTACAATAAATCCACAAAAATTCGTAAAAGACTCAGATGAAGAAACAAAAATTCTTCAAGAAAAGGTAGCTACCAAACTATCAGAAATTTTTGAATTAGATTATCAAGAAACATTAACTAAAGTTTGTAGTACAAGCTCTGTTGAGACAATAGTTCAAAAAGTCGAAAAAGATAAAATTACAGAATTACAAAATTGGATGAAAGATAATAAAATATCTGTTGGTATAAATATTGATGAAGACACAAAAAGATACTACCCTTACTCTAATTTAGCATCTAATTTAATTGGTTTTTGTGGAAGTGATAATCAAGGCCTAGCAGGTTTAGAATATTATTGGGACGCAACTCTTGCTGGTACTTCAGGTAAAATTACAACAACTCAAGATGCCTCTCAAGATTTAATTTCAAATCAAGACGCTCAATATTATGCAGCTGAAAACGGAAGCGATTTAACTTTAACTATTGATATAAATTTACAAACAATTGCAGAAAAATACTTAGAGCAAGCTTGTATTACTAATGAATGTGCTGATGGTGGAAATGTAATAATTATGCAACCAAATACTGGTGATATTTTAGCAATAGCAACATATCCAGATTATAATTTAAATACACCATTTGAACCAAATGAAGCATTATCAGAATCATGGGACTCACTATCTACATCAGCTCAAAGTGAAGCACTTCAAAAAATGTGGAGAAATACAGCAGTATCAAATACTTATGAACCTGGCTCGGTATTCAAAGTTGTTGTTGCCTCTGCCGCACTTGAAGAAGATATTGCGGAATCTGATACCGATGAAGTTTTTTCTTGCTCAGGAGTTGAAAAAGTTGCAGATAGAAGAATTCGTTGTGCAAAAACTTCTGGACATGGTTCTCAATCCCTAAGATTAGCTTTACAAAATTCTTGTAACCCTGCATTTATTCAGCTAGGACAAAAAATAGGTATTGAAACATTATATAAATACTTTGAGGCTTTTGGATTTTTTAATAAAACTGGAATATCTACTTCTGGTGAAGTATTCGGACTATTCCACGATATAGATGCAGTAGGGCCTGTTGAACTTGCAACAATATCATTTGGACAAAGATTTACAATTACTCCTCTACAAATGATTTCTGCAGTATCTGCAATAGCAAATGATGGAATTTTAATGCAACCTAGAATAGTGAAAGAAGTTACACATACAGATACAGGTGCAGTTACACCTATAGAAACAAAAGAAATAAGACAAGTTATATCATCTGAGACTGCACAAACAGTACTAAGCATGATGGACTCTGTAGTTACTTATGGTAGTGGAAAATATGGTCAAGTACCTGGTTATTCAGTTGCTGGAAAAACTGGAACATCAGAAGCAACAGAGGGTTCAACTGCTGGATATGTGTCATCATTTGTTGCTGTAGCACCTACATATGATCCACAATTAGTTGTATTACTTACTTTATATAATCCTCAAGGTAAGCAACACACTGGTGGACAGATTGCAGCCCCTGTTGTAGCACAAATATTATCAGAAGCTTTACCATATTTAGGTATTCCTTCAAAAAACACTTCAACAGATACACCAGCATCGCAAACAACTTCTAATGTGAAAAAAATAACTTTACATGATGTTAGAAATAAGACTGCTGCTGAAGCAAAAAAAGAATTAGAAGAACAAGGATTTAAATGTTCTTTCACTTGTAGTCAAAATGCTATCATAACAGAACAAATTCCTAAACAAGGAACATCATTGGTTGAGGGAGCTATTATAAAACTATATTCTGAAGATACAATTTCTGATAAAGCTATTACTACGGTGCCTGATTTGAAAGGATTCTCTTATAACGCATCTAAAAATAGTTTGGCATCTAAAAATTTAAATATAAATGTAGTAGGCTCTGGAATAGTTGTAAGTCAAGATCCTATTGCTGGAACAGAGGTTTCAGAAGGTTCTGTTATAACAGTCACATTGCAACCGGATATAGGTTCTTCGTCATATTAGCATGAAAACCAAATAAAAGATTGCCTTTCGGCAATCTTTTATTTGATAACTTTTTTTATTTCCTCATAAATTTTTTCTTCAACATCTTTTACAGCAATAGAACTTGCATTTTTTCCCATTTTTATAAGATTACTTTTATCAGATATCATTTCATTTATATAGTCATTCAATATGTTATTATTAACATCAGCATTTAATATGACTTTTGCTGCATTTAATTTTTCTAATACTCGTGCATTATCTTCTTGCCTATTTGCTCTTACACTTGGTAATGGAATAAATATAGCTGGCTTTTCTACAATTGCAATTTCTGTTATTGTCATTGCACCACTTCTACAAACAACTAAATCGCAAATATTTATAAGCTCTTCCATATTGTATATGTATGGTAAAATTTTTGCATTTTTAATATTCTCGATATCTAAATTATTAGCTTTTAGTTTTTGTTTGAAAATATCAAATTGCTTTGGTCCTGTAGCCCATATTAATTGGTAATTAGAATTTTGGTTATTTATAACTAAATCAGATACAGCTTCATTTATTCTTTGAGCCCCTTGGCTTCCTCCAAAAATTAAAATTACAGGTAAATTTGCATTTAAACCAAAATTAGATAACACTTTTTTCTTTTCTTCTTCAGAAATATTTAATTTTTTAATTTTAGTTGGAGTTCCAGTAACAACTACATTTTTTAAATTTGGTAATTTGTTTTTGGCTTCTTCAAATCCTACTAATACTTTATCTGCCTTTTTAGCAAACATTTTTACAGCTTTCCCTGGGAATGCATTACTTTCATGTAATATTGTAGGAATTTTTTTTGCATTTGCTGCTGAAAAAACTGGTCCACATATATATCCACCTGTTCCTATAACTATATCAGGTTTAAATTCATCTATAAATTTTTTTACAATTTTTGCACTTCCCATTGTTCTAATTATTTGTTTAATGTTTTTTATTGTAAGCTTAGGTTGTATCCCATGTGCTTCAATAGTTTTTAATTTGTATCCTGCTCTTGGAACTAAATCATTTTCTAAACCTCTATCTGTTCCAAAAAATACTATTTCGGAGTCTGGTTCATGCTCCTTTATTTTATTTGCAATTGCAATTCCAGGATTTATATGTCCTCCTGTTCCTGCTGCTGAAATTATAACTTTCATAAAATTCAATCCTTTCTAGAATGTGTGATTTGGGATTTTGGGACGGTTCTCTTTTCCCATTTTGGGGAATTTGGGACAGTCTTTAAATTTTAAGATATCCAACAAATTATTACTACTTTAAGACTGTCCCAAATTCCCCAAAATGGGAAAAGAGAACCGTCCCAAAATCCCCACCGTTCCCGTTTTTATCATTTATTAATCTATACTTTAGAATTCGATCTTGATATATTCAAAAGTATTCCAACATTTGCTAGTAATAATAGAAGTGCTGTACCTCCATAACTAAAGAATGGTAATGACATACCTGTTGTTGGCACTGTTCCTGTAACAACAGCTATATTAATTATTGCTTGCACTGCTACTTGAGTGGTTATTCCTATTGCTATTAATGTGCCGTATAAATCGGTTGACCTCATGGCAATTAATATACCTCTCCAAATAAATACTGCAAATAATACAATAACTATTAGACAGCCCATAAATCCTAGCTCTTCTGCTAATATTGAAAATATAAAATCATTATGTGGCTCTGGAATATATAAATATTTTTGTTTACTATCTCCAAGGCCTAATCCAAACATTCCTCCAGATCCTATTGCATATAAACTTTGAACTGTTTGGTATCCTGTTCCTTGGGCATCGGCCCATGGGTCAAAATATGTAGCAATTCTGTCTAATCTGAAGTTGTCTTCTCCTGCTCCGGATATTTGTAAAAATCCAAATCCACCTACTAGTAATGATATTCCTATTACTCCAACAATAACAAAATGTTTTAATCTACTTCCAGCTATAAACATTATAACAATAACAATTATACATATAACCAAAGAAACACTTAAGTGGTTTTGTACAAAAAACAATATTCCTATTGGTGGAAGTAAAAAACATAATGGTTTTAAAAATCCTTTTCCAAAATTATGTAATTCATCTTTGTGATCTGTTAAGTAGCCTGCAAAAAATATTATTAATCCTATTTTAGTAAGCTCAGATGGCTGAAATTGGAATCCTCCTAGTTTTATCCATCTTGTAGCACCTTTTACCGAATATCCAAGTCCTGGTACAGCTACTAATAGCAGTATTAGCCATGATGCAAAATATATATACCAATAATATTTTTTATAAAATCTATAATCAACTTTTGATAAAAAAAGCATTACAAATATTCCAGCTATTGCGAAAATTAATTGCTTTTTAACATAAGTATAACTATTTCCTGTTGTAGATAATGCAGATGGTGCACTAGCAGATAATACCATTATAATGCCTAATGCCAATAAAAGTATTACTGTAATACATAATATAAAATCAAATTGATTATTTGCAAACTTAGAAATTTTTTTCGCCTTTTTTTGCATTGGTAATCTCCTTGTAAATATAATTTTAAATTAAATAACATTTATTCCAATAATGCATAATATTAATGTAATTATACTAAAAATTGAAACAACTTTACCCTCTTTCCATCCAGATAATTCAAAATGGTGATGTATTGGAGCCATTTTAAATATTCTTTTACCAGTTTTTTTATAGTAAGTAACTTGCATCATTACAGAAAGTGTTTCAATTATTGGAATTAATGCAATAATTATTAATATTAGCGGCATTTTTAAGTATAGTGCCATTCCAGCAATCGCTCCCCCTAATAATAAGGAACCTGTATCCCCCATGAATACTTTTGCAGGATGTAGATTGAAAATTAAAAATCCTAAACATGCACCTATTAAAATAGTTCCTGCTAAAGTTATTTCTTTCACTCCTAAAATTATACTAATTGCAACCAAACATGTTAAAATTATTGTAGTAACACTTGTTGCTAACCCATCTACACCATCTGTTAAATTTACTGCATTTGTAGTTCCCAATAAAATAAATATTGCAAATGGTATATATAACCATATTGGTAATGTAATAGATTGTTTTAATATTGGAATATATGTATCTGTTCCTATATTTAAATATTTTACTAAATATAATGTATATGCAACAGAAATTACAAGTAATCCTATCATTTTATATAAAGGTTTTAATCCTTTTGTATTTTTTAGGACTAATTTTTTAAAATCATCTATAAAACCGATTACTCCAAATCCTATTGCAACAAATACTAATGGAATCATTTTATTAGCAACATCTGGCTCTGTTTTTGCATATTCAAAATATAAAAACACTGATAAAATAAGCATAACAAGTGCCATTATAATTCCTCCCATTGTAGGAGTTCCTTGTTTCTTTAAATGTGATTGTGGTCCATCTGTTCTTTCGATTTGACCTACCTTTAGTCTTCTTAAAATTGGTATAATTATTACTGATAATATTACGCTAACAGCAAATGATAGTAGTAATACTTTTAATTGAAAATTCATTTTCTTCATTCCTTTCATTGTTTTATTTAACGTATATTGTTTGCACATTTGGGCATATTGTAGGACTTTGCACATTTTTTAGCGTCCCCGATGTGCAATGTGCCAAAACTTTATTTTGCATTTAATTCATTAACTATATCATTCACTATAATTCTTTCATCAAAAGGATGTTTAACTCCATTTATTTCTTGATATGGTTCATGTCCTTTTCCTGCAAGAACTATAATATCCTTTTTGTTTGCCATTTTTATAGCTGCTTTGATTGCCTCTATTCTGTCGACAATTACCTTATACTTTCCATTTGTCTTTTTTATTCCTTCTTCAATTTGATTAACAATTTTTTGTGGATTTTCTGTTCGTGGATTATCTGATGTTACTATTGTATAATCAGCAATTCTTCCTGATATTTCTCCCATAACAGGTCTTTTTCCTGAATCTCTATCACCTCCACATCCAAATACTGATATAACTCTTCCTTTGGTGTATGATTTAACTGCACTTAATATATTTTCTAAACTTTCTGGTGAATGAGCATAATCTATCATGATAGTTAATTCTTTTTTATTATCTACAAGTTCACTTCTACCAGGAACTCTTACTGTTAATAAAGCTTCTTTTATGTTATCTTCTGAACATTTTAATTGTTTAGCTATACTTATTGCTGCTAATGCGTTGTAAACACTAAATCTGCCTGGTATACATACTTTAATTCTTTCATTTTTTATTCCTAGTTTAGCTTTGAAATCTACATATGAATTTGTTATAGTAATATCTTTTGCTAAAAAATTACAATAATTGTCAATTCCATATGTTGTTATATTTGAGTCTGGTAATAATTTTGGAATTTTTGCTACCATTAAATCATCTGCATTTGTAAAGCAAACTTTACACATTTTTAATAATTGTAATTTTGAATTAAAATAATCTTCCATATCTGGATGCTCTTTTGGACTTATATGATCCTCTGAAAAATTTGTAAATACTCCTATATCAAAATCACATCCTGCAACTCTATTTAATTTTAAGCTTTGTGATGATACTTCCATAACAACTACATCACAATTTTCTTCTACCATTTTAGAAAATAATTGTTGTAATTTATTACTTTCTGGAGTTGTTCTGTCACTATCTTCTAGTTTTTTATCACCAATATATGTAGCTATAGTTCCTATTAATCCAACTTTATAGCCTTGTTTTTCTAAAATTGCTTTAGTCATGAATGTTGTTGTCGTTTTTCCTTTTGTTCCTGTTATTCCTACTAATTTAAATTTTTTAGAAGGATTTCCATAAAAATTGCATGAAGCTAGTGCTAAGCCTAATCTAGTATCTGGTACTACTATAATTGTTACTAAATCTGCAATTTCTTTTAGTAATTTTTTATCTATATCTGCTGTTGTCATAACGGCTATCGCTCCATTTTGTATAGCAGATTTGATAAAGTCATTTCCGTTTAAGTCAAAACCATTTATAGCCACAAAAAGTCCATCTTTTTTAATTTTTCTTGAATCACATTCTATGTTTGTTATATTTATATCTAAAGCACCTCTTGCTTTTATTCCATCTATTCCAACTAAAATCTTTTTTAGTTCCATATATGACCTCCTATCAATAAAATTTTTTATATTATATATCTAAATTTTATTTTTGTATATGAAAATTTTATTTTTTTGACGATAATTTATTACAAGTCAAAATTATTCACTGTACTAGAGACAGAAACAAAATCAAGATTCGGAGGGGAAATGTATATTATTTGATATGAGTTAAGGTGGTAACCAGCAAGTTTTACTTGACTATAATCGAACTTTCTTCGAATACTTCCACTCCACTAACAGGAATTTGTTCACTTATAACTTTTTCCTCAATATTTTCTGTTCCATTATCACTAACTTCTATGCTTAAATTTAAATCTTTCAATGTATTACTTGCTTCTGCGATTGTAAGACCTTCTAGATCTGGTACTACAACTTTATTTTTTATATCTTCTTCTAATTCATTGTCTTTTTTTATTTCTAAATATGGTAACACTTCACCTAAGACTTGAGAACCGATTGGTGCTGCAACACCACCTCCTTGGGTGATTTTGACAACACATTTTTTTAAATTCCCAAATAGCATTTTTCTTTTATAAATTTTTTAATTTCTTTATCATCTTTTCCTTCATAATATGGAATTAGTAAATCTTTAAATTCTCCTGTTAATTCTGCAGGAATTACAATTATACCTTTTCCTTTTGAAATCAAATAATGATTTATGAAAATGATTGATGTTCTTTTATTTCCATCTATAAATATTTGTTTTTTCATTGTATATAATAATAATTCTATTGCTTTATCTACGTCATTTATTTCTTTAGCAAAAATTTCTTCTAATTCTTCTTTTATTACACTCTCTATTGGTAACTCTGGTGTCCATTTTGTTCCACCAATAGTAACTGGAACATTTCTTACTTTTCCAGCTGTATAATAAAAGCCTTCTTCTATCATTTTGTTTATCTCACATAATAAAGCAAAATTTGTATTTGACAAAATAACATTTTTATTTAATATGAATTCCCATGCATGTTTCATATTTACAATTTTCATGACATCTTCTGATGTCATGTTATTTACTTTTCCACCTTCAATAATACTTTCTGTATCTGCAAATGTTGTTGCTACACCCTCTAATATTGCTTGTTTATAAATAGTAGCTACTAGATTTCTTTTAGCAAAATCTATATTTTCTTGAACTTTTGAATTTAACTCTTCTTCAGTATAATTTAATTGTTTTAATTTTTTTGTTATTTCTCTTATTTGTTTTTTTAATTCTTTTGCTTTAATACTATTACTTAAAACTAAATTATATAATTCATCAGAATACTCTCCAACATATTTTGTTAAAGCTACTCCATCTTCTCTATAATGGACGTATATATATTTATTTGAATTATTTTCTCTAATTTCAACTGCTCCATATGCTAATGATTTTAATTCCTTTTCAATAAATTGTTTGCTTTGAAGAAGATTCATAATTTCTATTTTTTCTTCCATAACTTACCTCCTTAAATGTGAAACTTTTTTTGTTGTTTTAGTTTGAATTTGTTTCACATTTATATTATACCACAAATCTCTAAAAATGTGAAACTTTTTTTGTTTTTAATTTTAAAAATGTTTCACATTTTTTCTTTGTTTTTCTACATTTTTTTATTTATATATAGGTCATTATTAAATAAAACAAACTTTTATATTGCTTTTACTAGCACATTTTTGTTATTTCCTATGTATTCTAAACACCTTTTAAATTCATCTTCAAATTTAAATTTTATTGTTATATTTCCCTCTTCATATACCCAAATACATTCTATTAATTCAATAATTATATCTCTTGATAATTCACTTATCCCTTTTTGCTCTTTAAATTTTTCTATCCATTCATTTTTACTTATATTCTGTTTTTCATATTTTAGTTTTTCGTTTTCTAGTCTTTCTATATTTTGATTTAATCTTTGTATATCATTTTCATATTTTAATTTATATTCTAAATATTCTTCTCTTGTTATATCTGCATTTTTCCAATCTTCGTATAAGGTTCTTTTAAAATTAGATATTTTAGATATATCATTTTGTTTAGCTATTATCATACTTTCAATGTTTTCATTCTTCACATTTTGAAATTTACTTTCATTAATTTGTTTTACTATTTCTTCTGTATCTATTAACAAATCAATATGTAAGTTTATAGCTTGCATAACTGCTTTTTCTAGCTTTTCTGCTCTTATTGTATGTTTAGTACAAAGGTTATTCGACTTTTTTCTATATGTACTACAAATATAATATTCATAATTGTTACCACTTTTGTTTGTACTACTTTTCTTATTCATTGCTCTGCCACAATCTTTACATTTTAGAACTCCTGCCCATATAGACAACTCTCCTGTTTTTTGTGATACCTTCATATCTTTTTTATTTAAGTTTTGTGCTTTTTCAAAGGTTTCTTTATCTATTATTGGTTCATGAGTATTTTCTACTCTAACCCATTCTTCTTTTGGAACTAGTTCAACCTTATGTACTTTATAGCTTTTTACTCTTCTTTTTCCTTGAACTGTATGTCCTAAATATACTTCATTGTTTAAGATATTTCGTATTGTAGAAGGTGTCCATGTATATGTATCATCTTTAGTAGCATAATTATTATAATTCTGTCCTAGTTCTATTTTCTTATGCCCTGTAGGATTTATAATTCCCATATCATTTAACCTATGACATATTGATACTTTTCCTAATCCTTCATTCACATGCCAATTATATATTTTTCTTACTATTTCTGCAGCAACCTCGTCTATGATTAATTTATTTTTGTTTTTTGGATCTTTTATATATCCATAAGATGGGAATGCTCCTATAAACTCTCCTTTTTTCTTTTTACCTTCAAGAGATGATTTTATTTTTATAGATGTATCTCTTGCATATTCGTCATTTATTAAATTTTTAAATGGTACTAAAATTGTATTTGTGCTCGCTGGATTCTTAAAACTATCTACTCCATCATTAATGGCAATAAATCTTATATTAAACAATGGAAATACTTGCTCTATGTAATTTCCAACTTCTATATAATTTCTTCCAAGTCTTGATAAATCTTTTACAATAACACAATTAATATTTCCATTTCTCATATCTTCTAATAATCTTTGAAATGAAGGTCTATTAAAATCAGTTCCTGTAAATCCATCATCTATATAAGTATCATAAACTATTAAATCATCATGTTCTTCTATGAATTCATTTAATATTGTTTTTTGGCTTGTTACACTATTACTTTCTTGTTTTTCATTTCCGTTATCACTATCCTCTTGAGAAAGTCTAATATATTCTGCAACAGACCATAGCTTTTTATTTTCATTAGAAGAATACTTTGACTTCCTTGCCATTAATGTTTTACCTCCTTTCCTTTAAAACAAATGAAAAACTGCGTATTACTGCGTTAATCTTCACTAAAAATGTCCTCGAAGTACAAAAGTACGTCTGCGGATTTTTAGCTGAATTGCCTTGTACTACTTGTTTTTGATTTGTTTTATATATTTTCACATTAATTGTAACGTGACCTTTGTGGATTGTCAGCCCATTTTCTTTTTTTGTTTTAAAATATTTATCATGCATTCATTGAAAGTTTTTTTAACATCTGAATATTCAATTTCCACAACCATATCTCCAACTTTTAATATATATGGATTCTCGGTTTCATTTAAAAATTTAATTATCTTATCTTGATTTTTCAAACTACATTCTCCTTTAGAGGATTTATGTTTAGCTTTGCATAAGTTATCTGTAACTCGCTTACGCTCGAACAACTCACTTAAGTTTATTATCTTTTAAAAAACTTTATGCTAAAATTTACCACTCTACTATATAAATGTCACCGTCATACAAAAAAACGGCAAAATTTTTTAAATTTCTTAAAATTTTTCTTCTCTCTACTAGGTAAGTGTCATCGATACATATAAAATGACCAAAATTTCACAAAGTTTTTATTCCTCTACTAGGTAAATGATATCAACTTTCAAAAAATGTGACACTTTTTGAAAATTTTTAAAATTTTTCACTCTCTAATATATATAGTTCCAAAATCACCTCCAAAATGTTTCATTTTTGCATAAAAAAACTATATGCTTTTATACATATAGTTTCATAACTTTAAATTATTTTTTCTTTATTTTACTCCATATTCAGCTTGTTGCTGTCTAGTATTTATTCTCATCTGAGCTTCCATATCTTTTTCTGTGTCATCTTTTGAAAATGTATCTGTTTGTTCTGGCAAAGTTTCTTTGCCTAAACTTTGAGTTGATATACTATGTACACCACTTGCCGCACCAGATGGTCCATCTTCTCTTTTTGACCTATCTAATATTCCTTCATCAACTGTTTTTAAATCACTCTTAACAAACTTTAATTTCTCTAATGTTTGTGTTCCAAGAACTTCAATTGCAATTTCATAATCTTTATCAATCGATAGTTGCGAAGGAGTATGTGCATCTTTTCCAAAAATTACTTTTATTTTTTCACCATATTCTTGTGCTACAAATTCCCAAAAAGCTGGTGAAGGATAAGAAATGTTACTTTTTATATCCGAAGAACTCTTTTTTACATCTGCATATTTTGCAATTTCTCCAAAGTTTATTTCTAAAGGAATTCCTTGAGTAATAGCTGCATCACAAATCGCACAAGTTATTCTTTTTTCAAGATCACCCAAATTATTTCTACATTTCATAAACAAGTCTGGATGAGCTATAACATCTGGTAAGGGTTTCCCATTATAATTAGTATTAATTGCTTTTACAATAGATTCACCATATAAGATTAATGTATCATCGCTAATTGCTTCCTGCTGTTTGCCTCTTTTTATTTCTATTTCTTTTCCTTCTTTATCGATTACAAAATGTTGACCTAATATCATCTTGTCTGCTTTACTTCTCAGCTCTTGTAAATGCTTCAAATCTCTATCTGAA
Source organism: Clostridia bacterium (assembly GCA_017625035.1). Lineage (GTDB taxonomy): Bacteria > Bacillota > Clostridia > TANB77 > CAG-508 > CAG-492. Next base: position 13,960 of record JAGALX010000017.1, on the reverse strand, counting down.
TATTCAAATTCAAAACCTGACTCTATTTCTATTTTATCTTTATATTTTTTTTTAAAATGTTCAATAGCTGATAGATATGAATCTACTTCTCCAATATCCATCCTGGTGTTTGCTTTTTTATTATATCCATCTGGCAATGGCACATGATCCGTAAATGCAATTTTTTTAAGTCCACCTTTTATAGCACTTTCAATATATTCTTTATCTCCAGTATCTTTATCTGCATGTCCACATCTTTCAGTATGTGTATGGTAACAGAAGTCTTGTACTGGATTTTCTATAATTTTTTCTTCATTTCTTTTTTTAGTTTCTTCTTGATGATTTCTTATGAGTTGCATTTCATATTCTGACATTTCAATTACTTTATCTATATCTTTACCAAAAAAAGCAAAACCTTTTTTTTCATCATAAGACATTCCTATAATTGATGCTTGTTCTCCATTACAAAAGTCAGGGCATAATTCGTCCGTTGAACTCCAAGCTGTAATTGCTCTTACATAACCTTCATTTTCCAAACTACTTTTACCTTCATTTGCAAAATTACTTAATGCTCTCATTATATCAATTTGTAGTTTTTGTTCATATTTCTTTATTGCTTTTAATTCATCCTCCGTTGCTTTCTCATAATCTACATTTTCTAATCCTATAGAAATATCTAATTCTGTTATATCAATAGGTAATCCAAATTGTTTTAATTCGTTGATAGACTCTATTAAACCTTCCAGATCGTTTACACTTGTATGGCATTGTGTTCCTATATGGTTTAATATTTTACAACCATTATTTTTTTCATATTGTTGAATTTTTCTTATTACTTCAAAAATTGCTGCTCTTTTGTCAGGATTTTCAAAATTCCAATCATTGTATCCAAAATCAACATTTGGCATTTCCTTTTTTAATTCAACTGCAATCTTACACAAATCTTCAATACTCAGCTTCGACATCCAGCCATTTGTTTTTTGGTTAAAAGGTTCACTATAATCAACAAATTCATTAAATATATCGATTACCGTACTAATTCCTCGTTTCTCATACTCTTTAGCTATTGACGCTATCACTTTCCCATAGTTAATTAATGCTGTTTCATATTGTTCTTTTGTTCCACCCACAAGTCTATCTTGAAAATCTTTAAAAAACACAAGTGCATTAATATATACTTCTTTCATTTCATTTTTTCTTGCAAATTCATATCCTTGCTTTAAAGGTTCAAGATTATAATCTTCTGGCATAGCTTCTGCTTCTTTTTTAGTGTCGATACCACCTGCTACAGTTCCAAATTTTCCTTGTCCATCTAGTGTTAATCTAGTAAATCTTTTTTCACCATTTTCAAGTTTACCTGTAATATGTTCATATAATGCTTGAACTTTTTGTGCTGTTTTTTTTATGTTAATACTACTAATATCCGTTCCATCTATATCTATAGTTTGTCCATCATTATTTACTAAAAATGTTAAAATTTTATCTTGTTCATTGTTTAGAAATTTTTTTAAGTTTAATACGGCATCTATATATATATTATCTACACCTTTCCCTTGAAAAAATTTTTCTAAACGATCTCTTGAATCCATATAAGCTCTCATCTTGTTTAAATCGCTACTTTTTAACAACTGTTTAAAAGTAGCTTTATCTTTTTCAGATTTTAAACCTAACTTTTCTAATTCAACTGTTTTTATCATTTTTTGTAATGTGTCAGAATCAGGGTTAACAAGGTCTGGATTTCTAGTTAATTCTCTAACTTTTAAGATACCTTTTAAATATTTGTATATTTCTTCTGCTTGGTCTTGAGATTTAGAGTTTTGAATAATATTAAACAAATCAATCTCTTGACTAGTTAAGGTTATTCCTCTTATACTTTTATCGATACTTTCCATTAAACCCATAAGTTTTTCTCCTATATTATATCATTGGTTTGTCCATCTTTATTAATACTTTTTATTTGAGAATCCATTGTTTTTTCTGTTTCATCTTTAGAACTTGTGTCATTTTGTTCTTCTAATGTTTCTTTTCCTAATTCAGTAGTTGATACAATTGTCTTCTATTTTTTTGTTGTAAAACATTGTGTATTACATCTGAAATTTCAGATAAAGAAATTTCAGATTGTACCCCCTGATGTTTCTAGATAAGATTGTGTATCCTTATCTATGATTTGTAAAATTTGTGGAAGTAAAAATTGATGTTGTGAAAATCTTGAATCACTCTTTTCACTCAAAACATCACTTATATCCTTACTTAATTTTTCTTTATCATAAAATTTTAATATCCCATTTATTGATGTTACTATATCTTTTATGTCTTTTGGATATTTATTTTCTACAACATCAGAAAAATTTGATTTTTGGTTTATTATTCCTTCTCCAACAATATTAATAATTTCGTCCAGTTTGTGTGCAATAATTGATTCTGGAGAAGCCACATAAAATTCATTTCCATTTATAGTTTTAATTCGTGATACTCTATATTTTGCACCAAGTTCACCTAATCCCGTTTGCGAATCATTACCAAATTGTATCTTCCCATCTTTAAATAACTTCTCTATATTTGGTATTCTTCTTAACATTTTTGGACTAAAAGGCAAAAGGTTTCTTCCTGTGTTTGTATCCATCTCTAGTGGTGCATTATTAATACTTCCATTAACATTCATAATGTCCAAATCACCTATTGTTCTTTAAAATAAACCTAATGACTTATTTGCATCTTCTTAAATTGTTTTAACTGTTCCTAATTCAATAGTATTATTAATCCCCAAACTACATTCTTGTATTTCTGTAGCATTAGCTACTAACATTGTTGCTACAGAACCACAAATGTAATATTGTAGTTGATTATCCGAATCCATTTGGTTAGCTCTTTCAATAACATATGTACTTAAATCTTCTGCTATATCTTTTTTCTCTTTTTCCATTATTTTTTATCCTTCAAATACTAATTTCTTTTAATATAACTTACTATTTTATTAAATATTTTCTTTAAAAAAGATTCTTTATAAATAATCAATTGATTATATTCTTTTTCCTCGTTTGTTGTTTCTATCTGTTTTGTTTCAATCTTCTTAAAAATATTATCAGGATTAAACTTTTCCCTATTTTCTTCTTCTTTAATTTTTTTATCGTATTGTTCTTTTGCTTTTATTTTTTCTCTTTGTGCATCTGTTGCCCAATAATCTCTAAATAAAATAGCAATTATAGTTTTTGCTTTTTTAGAAACATTTTGCTCGTCTAATGTTTTATTTATATCATAAGTAAAATCATAATTTTTATTTGCATTAGTTGCAAATAAACTTATTTTATCTTGTGGAATTTTATCATAATCTTCTTTTGAAACATGCTTTAATATTTCTAATACTTCGCTATATGCGTTTGCATATTCTAAACTAACCATTTTATCCTCCGTACAAATTTATACTATATAAATTCATTTTATCATAAAATAATATTTTTTAAAGTATTTCTATCAATTTTCTAAAAATTTTTTTAAATTATTTTTTACATTCCATTATTAAATTTATAGCATCTGAAAATCCATATTTTATAAAATTTTTATAACAGAATTTGAGATAGCCTGCGTATCGAAAATGCTCATAGCAAAATTTAAATTTTGCTCCGAATAGTACTTCCCGTTTTTTATGACTTTCTTTCGCCAGCATGGCTCATAGAGCCACAAATTGCTGTTTATGGAAAAATCCCTAATACCCTTTTCGCTCTCCGAGGGATAAAATTTTCGCATTATTTTTAATAAAAAAGCTATAAAAAATGTGTTGTGTGTGTTATTATTTATTATTTTTTTATTATTATTTGTGTTAAATTCTTTAACATACTGTAGTCGATAATTTCGACCACCAGTTGTCGAAGATTTCAAGACCTAGTTGTCTAAAATATCGACTACTGAATTTTTCAATACTTTCAGGAGTTTTTCATCATTAATTTTGTAATAAGTTTTAGGTGGAATATCTATATATTTTATTTCTAAAATACCTGCTTTTATTAAAATTTCTGTTGCAACTCTTTGCTTATATGGACTTAATTTTGTGCTCTTTTCCATACTGTTTTTTGTAGCAAAAAAGTATCCATATTTAAGTTCATTTCTTTCTCTAAAATAGTTTCTTCTTCCATATAATTCTCCAAGCATTAGTGCTGAATTTATTCCAAATTCATTTATTAAATCTCTATTAGTTATTATAAAATTTGTACCAATTATATTTGTATTTTCCATAGCTTGTCCTCTCCTTTATATTTTAAAAGATCGATTAAAAATCGCCCCAGTTTGTTTATTTTATAGTTTATTTCATTAACGATTCTTTAGATAGTTTTATTGTGTGTTGTTAAAACTACCCACGCACCTCCTTGGTGTCCTCCTTCTCCTGTTGGATTGTATAATGTTATTAATATTACCACTTGTGGATTAGACACTGGAGCCACCCCAACAAAAGAAGTTACATATTTACCAGTATTTACACCATCTTCAGATGTTCCTGTTTTCCCTCCAACAGAATATCCTTTAACTTGAGCATTTTTACCAGTTCCTTGTGCTACTACTGTTTCCATCATACTTAAAACTTTTTCTGATGTTTCTTTTGAAATAACAGTATCTTTCTTTTTTACCTCTATATTTGTTACTTCACCTGTTTGGCTATTAACAATACCTTTAACAACTCTTGGTACTACATATGTTCCTCCATTTGCAATACTAGAAACGGCCGTAATCATTTGTAATGGTGTGACTTCGAACCTTTGGCCAAATGCTATTGTTCCTAGCTCTACTGGACCTACTTTTTCTTCCGCAAGAAATATACTGCCTCCTTCTCCTTGTAAATCAATTCCTGTTTTATTTAAAAATCCGAATTTATTTAAGTATGAATAATATGTTTTTACGCCAAGTTCTTGACCAAGGCCTATAAAAACAGGATTGCATGAATTCATTAATCCATCTCTTAAACTTTCAGAGCCGTGAGGTCTATAGTATCTCCAACATTTAATTCTAACTCCAGCTATTGTTATACCTCCTGTACAGCAAAATTCGCCTGCATTATCAGTATCTGTTATGCCTTCTTCTAATGCTGCTGATGCTGTAATTAATTTAAAAGTAGAACCCGGTTCATATGCATCGGAAATAGCTTTATTTCTCCACATTTTTTGCATTTGTGTTGACTTTTCTTCTTTAGATAAACTTTCCCATTTTGATAATAACTCATTATCTACTGGTGTATATGGTTCATTTAAATTATAACTTGGATATCCTGCCATTGCTAATATATCACCTGTATTAGGATCCATTATTATTATATTTCCTCCGTCTGTACACACATTGTCAATACAGGCTTCTTCTAGATATTTTTCTGCAATTCCTTGTATTGTAGCATCTATGGAAAGAATTAAATCATTTCCATCTATTGCATCAATGTACTCTTCACCTTCCTCGTCTAAATTTCCACCTTTAGCATCTGTGTGTTTTACTATACTTCCACTAGTACCTTTTAGCTCATTTTCATACTTAGATTCAATTCCCATTAATCCTTGATTATCACTGCCACAAAAGCCTATTATTTGTGCTGCTAGAGTGTTGTACGGATAATATCTTTTGGTATCTACATCAATATTAATTCCTGTTGTAATATTGTTTTCATTTAACCAAATTCTTAATTCATCTGCTTTGCTTTCATCTACCTTTTTAGCAATTGTTTCAATAGAACTTCTTTTTGAAACCTTTTTTAGTACAGTATCATAATTTAAGTCAAATAATTCCCTTAGTTTTTTTGCAACTTTTTCTTTGTTTTCTTTGGTAATATTTACAGGATTTACTGTTATACTTTGTGTAGATGCACTTACAGCTAGTATTTTTTCTCCTGTTGCATCATATATTGTTCCTCTTTTAGGATTAAATGATCTTTCTAGAGTTTGTTGTAGATATGCCATGTTTTGTAGCTGGTCACCCATTTTAAATTGTATCCAGCCAATTCTAAAAGCTAATCCTACCATGGCTATTAGTAAGGCAAAAATCATACTTCTCATTCTTTTTTTTCTTGTGATGGCACCTGTTTTTTTTACTAGTCTGAATTTATCCTTTTTTTTCATTTTTTTCTTCATCTTTTTTATATTGCTCATAGTACCTCCATTAAATTTAATTCTTATTAAATAATATTAAGGAGCACGAAAAAAAGACTAAAATTTACACACTAAATTTTAGTCTTTTTTATGCACATTGGGGACGTGAAAAATATGCTGATGAATTTTTGGCATGTACATTGGGACGTGAAAATGTTCGACAAGACTGTCCCAATTTCCCAAAAATGGGAAAAGAGAACCGTCCCCGTTTCCCTTTCCCATTTTATTTTATTTTATTGAACTTTAACTTTTCTTGCTTTTAACTGTTTCTTTTATTAAGCTTACACCTAATCCTAGTATTGCAAGCACTCCTAATGCTATTAGTATATATCTTAAGTTATTTGATCCTGTTTTAACTGTTAACATTACTGGTGCATCATCAATATCATCTTCACCTTCAACTTTGTTGTTTGGTGTTGAATCTATATCTGGTGTATTGTACTCATTGTAATCTTTGCTTATTTCAGCTACATTTACTTTTGTTCCCATATTAGTTTCTGAATTAATCCATGTTAATATAACTGTTACTTCAGCACTTTCTTCTGGTTGTAATAGTGTATCTTTTAGCTGATCTGTTGTTATTACATTATCTTCAACTTGTACCCAGTTTGGATTATCAGCTAAATCGAATTTTAAACCTTCTGGTATATAATCCTTTATTTCAGTAGCGTATCCGGCAACTTCACCCTCATTTGTAACTCTTATTTGATATTCAAATTTAACTACTAACGAGTCTATTTTGCTCTTCTTTAAATCTACTTTTACTATTTCTTCTGGATTATCTTCTGCTTTATGACCAGTTTCTGTTTCAAAGGTTTGTCCGTTTTGGACTACTATGGCTTTAGTTACCCATTTTCTTAATGATAAATCGAAATATTTAACTTTAATTTGTTCAATATCTTCGTCATCTTCACCTTTCCATTCATTTGGAACAGAATCTCTATCTTCTCTATGAATTCCTTTGCCATCAGTTTGCTTTGCTATTTGAGCTTCATTAATTACAATTCTATCAGAAGTTGTTGGCTCAACTACTTTGAATGCTACTTTAACATCTTTGAATTCTGGTGTTTTCATTGTTTCTTTGTCAAAAGCTTTCATTAAGTTTTGTCTTTCGTTTGTTTCATTGTCTTTTGATAGATAATCTGTTACTACATATTTAGCTTTAGAAGCATCTGTTACTTCTTTACCATTTTCATCAAGTAATGTCCATTCATATTTTTTATTTGTTTCATCATCTACTATGAATTCTAATCCATCTGGTATATCATCTTTTACTACAGTTGCGTAACCATCTTTACTTCCTTCATTGTAAACCCTTATTGTATATGTTACTTTATCAGTTGTGTGAACTAGAACAGGATCTTTTGTATGTGTATATTCTGCTGTTGTTCCAGTTTCTTTTATTAGTGCAGTAGCATTTACATCTGGTATTCTATTTGTAATATTTTGGTCATTTACTTTTGTGATGAATTTTCTAAGTGATAAATCTAAATATGTTACTTTTATGAATTCTTCATCTTGGTCATCTTCACCATCATTCCATTCATTTGGTACAGAGTCTCTATCTTTTACTCCTTTTCCACTTTCATCTGTATCGTTAGATATTTGTGCTTGATTTACAATAATTTTTGGATAATCTTGTTTTACAATTACTTTAAATTCAACTTGTACAAATTTAGTGTCTAATTTTTCACCATCAAATGCATTTATTATATTATCTTCTCCGTTTTCTTTTGCTAAATAATCAGTTACTATGTATTTAGCTTTAGTTACATCATCTGTTTCTTCATTATTTTCATCTAATAGCTTCCAATTAAATTCTTTGTTTATTTCACTATCTTTTACATATTGTAATCCTTCTGGTATATCATCTTTTACTAAAGATGCATATCCAGATACTGTTCCTTCATTGTAAACAGATATTGTATATCTAACTATATCATCTACTGATACTTCGATAGGATCTTTTGGATGAGTATACTTAGCTGTTGTATTTTCTTCTAATGGTTTTACATTTACCACAGGTTCTCTTTCGTATTTGATTTCATCTGCTGTATCTCCATTAGTTTTATCTTGTGCACTTTCTTTATTTTCTTCTGTATTTTCATTTGTTTTGTCTTGTGCATCTTCTTCATTTACTTCAGTATTTTCATCTTTTTTGTCTTGTGTATCTTCTTCATTTGCTTCAGTATTTTCATCTGTTTTATCTTGTGTATTTTCTTTATTTTCTTCTGTATTTTCTTGTTCTTCATCTTGTGTATTATTGCTATCATCATCTGATTGTTCTTTTGCAAGCATATCTTCGCCATTTATAGCTGTAATGTATTTTCTTAAAGATAAATCAAATTCTTCCACTATAAGTTTTTCAAAATCATCATCATCTTGTTGTCCAGGAACATAGTCTTTGTTTAATTCGCTATTTTTGTATTCAGACATTGCTTCTTCTGTTTCTGGAATTTCTACATTTGCTCCTTGAGAATCTCTATCTACAGTTTCACTTGTTCTTATAGATTTAAATTTACTTATTTCAGCTATATTTGTAAGAGTTGTTTTAGCTTTAGTTTCATCAGAAACGATACATTTAATTTGAATTTCTTTATAATCTAAGTCTCCAGTTACTTTATTTCTAGCTTTTATTAAATTGTCTTGATTGTGTTCTTCCCCATATTGTTTTGATAGATTTGTTGTTTTTACAGTTCTTAATGTTGTATCTGTTGAATCATATGTCCAACCTCTTGATGTATTGAATTCATCTTTTGATAAAAATTCTAATCCTTCTGGTAAGTGATCTGTAATTTCTTCAGCATATCCATCTATTTCACCTTCATTATATACTCTAAATGTGTATATAACTTCTTGTCCTTTGTATACCCTTACTGGATTTTTTTCATGATTGTATATTGCTGTTGTATCATTATTTCCAGCATCCAAATCTTTAGTTATTTCTTTTGGATTTCTATCTTTAGTTTCATCTTCAGTAATTTTTGCATCCTCACTATCTGGGTATGCCACTGATGTAATAGATTTTCTAAGGGCTAAATCAAAATATTCATTTTTGATTTTTAAACTTATTGTATTTTCATCTGAACTTAATGTTACTAATTCGTAATTTTTACCACTAACCAAAGTAACATCTTCAAGTATGAATTTTTCATCATCATATTCTCCATCTGTCGTAGTTGTTACTTTAAGCTTTATTGGTTCATCTAATAACATATATCCTTTTGGTGCTACAGTTTCTGTTAATGTAATAATATATGTTTCTGGTCTGTCAATTCTAATATCTTGTATTTCTAATTTACCATTATTTATAGTAACTGTATTAGGTAATATTACATCTTTTGAATTTACATTATCAGTTGCTTTATATAAGTCATGATTTTGTCCACTTTCCGTTTTAACATCTATATTAAATACGGCTCCATCTAGCGGTGCTTCGGTGTATGAATCTAATTTATCTATTGTTAAATCATACTTACCTTTTATTCTTTCATTCATAACTTCAGTTGTTATAGCTGATAATCCATCTGTAAATTCTACAGAATCTAAATATTCCATACCTTGAGTTATTTTTTCTTTGCTAATAACATATTGACCATCTTCTTCAATTACTTCTATAGTAATTTTTATATCTTCTTTGTGCTCTTTGTATAACCAATCAAACATACTTGGCTCTATCGCTTTTTCGTGTAATTGGAATACATATGTTCCGCATTTTTCAAATAGTATATTATTTACATTAATTACACCATCTTTACCATTTACATTGGCTGTTACTAAATTTGTTGTATTAATATTTTGTAATGTATTTGCATCTTTTAAATTTATAACTTCGCCATTGTTATATGTAGTTAATTCAAATGCAATTCCATTCATTCTTTCATCTGTGTCTTTGTCTTTTTTGATTATGCTGAAATTGTATTTTTGTGGATTTTTAATAGCAAAGTTTAGCTCTGCTACTCTATCAGTTGTTGATGTGTATACTTTTACGAATTTTGTAGCTATATCATTATCTAAATATTTTAAGTTATTTGAATCTGTTATATCACATATATAATATTTATTTTCCGCAGGTTTATGCTCATCTTTATCTACAATTTCAATAGTTCCATCACTATTTACTCTTAAGAATACTACTACACCTTTGTTTTGTAATATATTAACAAATTCTTCACTAGCTGCTTCATTTTCTGTAATTAAATATTTGTATATACCTGGTTTTATTTCATTTTCTGTATGTGTAGGCGTATTACCATTTTCATCTGTAATAAAGCTTTGTGTACCACTAATTTTACTTACAAGAGTCATTTTTACATTTTCAAGATTTATTTCCTCTTCACCATATACCTTTTTATTTATATTAATATTGTATTTTACAGGGTTTATAACTTCTAGTCCGATTGTATAAATTGTTCCATCTGTTGTTACACCAACTTTTATAAACTCATTGTTATTAGAAATATATTTATCTGAATTTGTGCGATTATTTATATTACCTTCGAAAATTTCATAATATCCTGCAGATTCTTTAAATTTACTGTCAGTTATTATTACTTTTCCATCACCAGCTACTTTTACATAAACTTTTACATATTTACCTTCTAATATGTTGTTATATTGATTTCCTGGTGTTTTTGTTTCTGTAAAGTAATATATGTAATTTCCAGCTCTCATAGGAGTTTCATTTGCTTCAATATTTGTTGTAACTTCTCCACTAAATATTTCAGTACTTTCATTTTTAATTACATTTTCTCTTACAGAAATAAACTCTGCACCTGATAATACATTATTTGCTCCATCCTTTTTAGTTATATCTACATTGTATCCTATAGGGTTAATTACATTTACTTTTACAGTATAAATAATTGCTGAACCTGGATTTGGTGCTTCTACGGTAATAAATTCGCTGTTTTCAATTTTTGTTCCATTTCTAGTTTCAATATCGCCTTCGTATAATTCATAATATCCATCTGATGCTTGGAATTTGCTATTAGTTATAGTTACTTTACCATCAGCACTTACAGTTATATACATTTTAATGTATTTTCCTTCTAGAATGTTTATATATTGATTTCCTGGTGATTGATTTTCAGTTATATAATATATGTAATTTCCAGCTCTTATAGGAGATTCTGTTTTAGATAAATTACTTGTATTATCAAGTATCTTTACAAATGTTCCATTTTCATCTTCTCTTATAGCTGTGAATTTACTTCCCTGTATTACTGTATCTGCAGCATTTCGTTTACTTATATCAAATTCATATTGAGTAGGATTTTCAACTTTTATTTGTACTATATTTGGCTCTCCATCTTTTGATATTACATCTGGTACTTTTATATAACTATAAATATCATCGTTTTTATCAATTAATGTAGGATTTTCATCAGTTATTTTTCCTTTATATACTTCAAATTTATTTCCATTATTATTTAATATACTTACAGTTCCATCTGCTTGCACATCCACATTTAATTTTATAAATTTACCAGATAATATATTTACGTATTTGTCTGAATTTGGTGAAGCATTTTCTGTAATGTAATATGCATATGTTCCCTTTGAAATATTGTTTTCCTCTATTTCAATTTTTGAAGAAACTTCTCCTTGATTTAATATTTGTTGTTTTTTATCTCTATAAACTGTAAATTTAGCACCATCTATAGGATTATTATTAGAATCAACTTTTACTAAATCTATATTAAATTTAACAGGGTTTTCTACACGCACATACACTCTATCTCTTCCATCAATCGGACTTGTATTGATTGATACATAATTGTATACACTGTTATCTGCGGATGTTCCATCTGAATTTTGAATATAGAATTTATTTTCAGTTCCTTCGGCAAATTTATTTCCTTCTGAATTTACTAAATCTATAGAACCATCTGAATTTACCATTGCATATATTACAATTTTACGATTTTTTAATATATTTTCATATCTATTATTTGAAGTTTCGTTTTCTGTAATTTCAAATGTGTATAATCCTGGATCTACTACTGGTTCTTCAATTACTATATTTCCATAAGTATCAGAATTACTTGGTCTGCTAGTTAAATCAGTTTCAGTTTTATTTGATATTGAACTTTTAATAGTAAATTCAACATCTGCAAGAGGAGTTCCATCTGTTGCTACTTTGTATAGCTCTAATCCTATTTTTACTGGATCTTTTATAATAACTTTTATTTTGTTATCTTCTATTACTGATGAATCATCAATATCTACATCAATATATTTTTTATACTGTTCTAATACTTTTGAATCTGTAATTTCATTTCCTATTAATTCATATAATGTATATTTTTTAGATTCATCTTTAAATGTTACAGTTCCATCTGCTGCAACATGTACATTTACTATAATATATTTATTTTCTAAAATATTAACATAGTTTTCGTCTGGTACTTCTAGTTCTTGAATTTTAAATGAGTAATCCCCAGCTTTTACATCTGTTTCTGTAAAACTTATAGTTCCTTTATTATTTGTAAACTTAGTATGTTCACCACTAAAACTACTTGTTATTTTAAATTTAGTATTTGGTATTACATCTCCATTATTTTTATTTGCTTCTTGTTTTACTAATTCAAAGTCGAATTTTGTAGGATTTTGAAGCACTAATTTTATTGTTTGGATACCATTATAATCTGGGTCTGAAATTTCGTAGTGTTCTACAAAATCCACCTCACTTAATGGAACCTTAACTTCTCCATTTGATGAAGTTGTAGACATATATGCATCAACTTCTTGTAGTTCTCCTTTTGAATCAACTTTTCCACTAATATAAATAGGATTTTTAAATACATTTACATATGCACTGTTTACTACAGTATTTATTTCTTCGATTTTATATTCAATTGTACTTCCAACTACTAAATCATTTTCAGCAAATTCTATGTTAGATTTTCCATCTATAGAATGTTCTCCTGATTTACTGCTTGTTACTTTTATATTAGTACCTGCTAATTCATTACCTGATGAATCCTTTTTGGTTAATTTAAATTTAACTTTTGCTGCAATTGGAGTATTTATTATTGTTGTTGTATTTCCATCTACATTATAGTTTGTTGTATATTTTTCAACTTTAACTTCTTCTATTTTATAAAGTATTTCTGTTCCATTTTCATATTTAGGTAAATCATTCCATGTGTGTTCCCAGTCATTTGATTTATTTAGCTCTACTTCATCGACTTTTCTTCCATCTGCTTCTAATATAACAGTAATTTTTTCTGGTCTGTTTTGTTTATCGTTTTCATCTTTCCATTCTTTTATTACTGTTCTCTCAGTTAGTTCTGGTATATGCTTGTTTGTTATTGTAGTTACATTTCCTTGCACAATTGATTCACTTGTATATCCGTCTGGCACTTGAATTTCTTTTATTTCATAATTTATTTCAGTTCCATTTGCATATTTTGGTAAATTATCCCATGTGTGGCTCCAACTATTTGATTCACTTAATTGTACAGGATTTTGTATACCTTCTGCTGAATATTGTTTATCATTTGCCAATAAAGTTACTTCAATTGAACTTGGTCTTTTTCCATCTTGGTTGTTGTTATCTTCCCATACCTTTTTTACTGTTCTTTCAGTTTCTTCTGGTGTATGATTGTTTGTTATTGTAGTTACGTTTCCTACTTCATTTGATGTACTTGTATATCCTTGTACTTCTCCAATTTCTTTTATTTCATACTTTATTTCTGTTCCATTTGCATATTTTGGTAAATTATTCCATGTGTGGCTCCAACTATTTGATTCACTTAATTGTACAGGATTTTGTATACCTTCTGCTGAATATTGTTTATCATTTGCCAATAAAGTTACTTCAATTGAACTTGGTCTTTTTCCATCTTGGTTATTGT
>JAGALX010000016.1 GCA_017625035.1 Clostridia bacterium | reverse complement strand
TATTGAAGTAGTAAATGCAGGAACACCAATAAAAACTGAAAGATATAAAGAAAGATTTATTTTTGATTCTAGTATTGTTGATGATCCAAAACAAAAACAAATAGCAGAAGAACTTAATATGGAAATAGAAAAAACATTAGGTTCTAAAGAAGATACACTTCAAAATAAAAGATATATCGTTATATCTTTAAAAGCAAAGGATTTTGAAGAAGCAAATGCTTTATTCCTAAATATATATTTAAAAACAGAAAAGAAGTTTAAGGAATTAAAATCTAAAGTAAGAATTGTTTCAGTAAAAGAAAGATTGGAATTTATTCATAATATTATTAATATTCAAACACTAGAAGACCGCAAAATAAATAATATTATAGATTATGCTAAAGATAATAATTTATCATTATATGATGCACTTGCTCCTAAAGTTGCGTCAATGCGTGAATCTGATTTTATAGAGATAGAAGAAAAGAAATTTATGAGAATTTTATTTGTTAATAAACTTCCTAAATCTTTAACACCTAGATTTTATAATCGTTTAACAACATTAGATAATATAAATTTAATGACAACATTAAATATTACTCCAACAAATTCTGCTAAAATGATTAAACAAGTTGATAGAAGTTTATCAGCTATGGAAACAGAAAGATTAGAAAAAATAAAAAGAGCAGGTAAAAACAATTTGGATTATAACTATGTTAAAGATAAAAAGTTAGAAACAAGAATTTCTAATGCAGAACAATTGCAATATGACTTACAAAAAAATAATCAAAAGATTTTTCAAAACAATTTTATGGTATGTATTATAGCAAATTCATTTGAAGAGTTAGAAGAACAAACAGTAAGAGTTCATGAAATTGCTTCTGAGATGTTAGTAGAAATGAGAGCTTTACTTTGGCAACAATTAGAAGGATTACAACATACACTCCCACTTGGACATAATTCTATACAATTTCAAAGAACATTAACTAGCGAAGCAACAGCAGTTAATGTTCCTTTTAATAGTAAAGATTTTTTACATGAACATTCAATTTTTTATGGTAGAAATTTAGTTAGTAAAAATGCAATATTCTGTGATAGAAAGAAATTACTTAATGGTAATGGATGCGTTTTAGCAACATCAGGAGCAGGAAAATCTTTCAATGTTAAAATGCTTATTGAACAAATTTTACTTCGTTACCCAGAGGATGAAGTTTGTATTATAGATCCGCAAAATGAGTATGATGAGTTGTTAAAAGTTTTTAAAGGTCAAACAATAAAAATATCTACAACATCTAAAACACACATTAATCCATTTGATTTAGATTTGAATTATGGTTTAACTGATGGTGGGAATAATAATCCAATTAAGTCTAAATCAGAGTATATAATTGCTTTTTTAGAAAGTATTATAGGTGCAAATGGATTAAGTGGAGGACAAAAAACAATAATTGATAGGTGCACTAAGTTAATCTTTGAAGATTATGAAAATAGTCATTATCAAGACAAAACATTACTTCCTAAATTACCTGATTTTTATAAAAAGTTAAAAGAACAACCAGAACAAGAAGCACAGGATTTAGCATTGGTATTAGAAAGATATGTAACTGGTTCTTTGGATATTTTTTCAAAAAATACTAATATAGATATTAAAAATAGATTGGTTAGTTTTGATATAAGTGAATTATCTCAAACATTACAAAAAACTGGTTATTTAGTTGTTTTAGATCACATTCAGAATAGATTAACATTAAACAAACAAATTGGTAGATATACTTGGATATTTATTGATGAAGTTCATATCTTACTTGCAAATCCATATTCAGCAGAATATGTTGCAAAATTCTATAAGGTTGGAAGAAAATTTTTAGGTATGAATACGATAATAACTCAAAATATTGCAGATATGTTGGAAAATGAACAAGGTAGGAAGATATTATCTAATTCAGAGTTTGCTGTTATATTAAAACAAAAAGCATTAGATTTACCGCATATATGCGGTATTTTCAATATTAGCGAGGAAGAATCGAGATATATTGAAGGCGATGCAAAGGCTGGTGAAGGATTGCTAGTATTTGGTTCTGATGTAATACCATTTTCAAACACAATACCTACAAATTATGTTATGTATGAGATTAACAATACCGATAATAAAGTGCAGGCTAGATAATGGATAACAAAAATAGGGATGATATTACAAAATCACTAGAAAGAACGAAGCTAGCAAAAAATTATAGTATAGAAAAAGGATTTAATTATTTAGATAAAACAGCTAAAAAGGTATCTAATTTAAAAACTGATTTATTAGATAAGAATGAAGAAAAAAACAATAATATTGATAACAATGAAAATGAATCATCAAACGAAAGTAAAGAATATAATACTAGGGTAAAAACTTCTGAAAATAGTAGTGATGATAAAATAGATACAAATGATGTTCCTACTACTAAATTAAAGACAGGAGTAAATAACCAAAATATAACCGAAAATAGCAAAAGTGAAGATAATACTGAAAATGTTGTTTCAAAAAGTAAATTAAAGACAGGTATTACAAAAGTTATAAATAAGACTTTTAAATTTAATGATAATCAAGGTAAAATTTCAAAATCAATAACTGTTGTATCTAAAACAGGAAAAGGAATAACTAAAGTTGGAAGTTCTATAACAAAGGCGTCAAGAGATTTAGATAAAGCTATGTCTAGTGATGGAACTGGTAAAGACTTTTTAAAAACTAGGGCAACTAGAAATACTAAAAAAGTAATAAAGAAAAAAATTGTTAATCCTGTCAAAAAACCTATAAAAAAGGCTGTTAATAAAGCAACAGCACCTCTTAAAAGGAAGATTGCATCAGCATTTAAAATCCTCTTAAAAAAGGTCTTAAAATTGCTTATAGCAGGTGTGTCAGCAATATCTGAATTTATATTACCACTTGCATTAGTTATTTTAATAATAGTAGCAGTTTGTTCTATTTTTAGTTGGGGAACAGAAACAAGAAATAACTATGAAACTTATATGGAATCTATTCAAGAAAGTTATGACAAGGAAGTAGAACAATTTTTAAGAGATAATCCAACTGGAATTGTTGTTGGAGTTAGAGGCGGATATGGAAAAATTAATTGGCGAGTACCATTTGCAATTATGCAGGGATTAGGAGCAGATATTAAATTTGATAATTCAGAAAAAGAATTAATCCAAAAATTTAAGGATGCAGGCTTGCTTGAAAAACATGAAATTATAGAGCAAACAACAACTAGCGGAACAGGTGATTTACAAACAGAAACAACAAAAAAAGTTATGATAATTACTAATGCAACACTAGAAGATTATTTAGTATGGTGTAAGAACAATTTTAGTTATATAAAAAAATTTATGAATAATAAAAAAATAATTGGTTATGTTGATAATAATTTTGATACTTTACAGTTAGAAACAATTAATTATTTATATACTTCCGAAAGTGTGTTTGAAGAATTTGATAATAAGTTTTTAGATATACCTACAAAGTATGGAAAAAACGATGTTGAAAGAAATTTATCTAGTGATAATTATAATTCAAAGAATATACTAACAACTTCAGGATTTAAAGGACAATGCACTTGGTATTCGCATGGTAGAGCATTAGAGAGTACAAATAAAAAAGTACCAGCAGGAAATGCTTATACTTGGTTATCTAGTGCAGTTGCTATGGGATTAGATACAGGAAGTTATCCTATGCCTAATAGTATAGCAGTATTAGCAGGAAGGTCTTATGGTCATGTTGCTTATGTTGAATCTTATGATGGTGAAAAGATAACAATTAGTGAAGGTAATGTTGGTAATGCTTGTAGTAAAAAAGAAGCAAATTGTAGTCAAGTAGAATATGCAAATCAGCACGCAAATGAATTAGTTAGAACTAAAACTTATTCTAGTTTACAAGCATATAAAGATGCAAGTAAATCAAGCGGATTATATTTAGTAGGTTTTATATATTTATAAAAGAAAGGATAAAATATGAAGAAAAAAACAGCATTAATTATAATTTTTAGTTTTATGATTTTTTCAATTGTTTTAACAAGTTTTATTCAAAATGTAGTAATTAAAGAAGAAAAGGGTAATAACAATCAACCTAATGATGAGAAAGTTGATACCATACCTCCTGAATTAGTTTTAAAAGAATCGAAGTTAATTATTTATCAAGACGATATTTTAAATTATGAAGCATTTATTGTTTCAGCAAAAGATGATGTTGATGGTGATATTAGTTCATCGGTAGAACATAATATAATTGATACTTCTGAAGTTGGAGAATATAAGTTAGAGTATAAAGTTAAAGATAATGCAGGTAATGAAACAGTTGAAATTATTAATATTATTGTAAGAGAAAAATTAGATGTAGCAGAGGATTAATAGATGGAAAAACCTAAATCATTATCTGAATATACTTTAATAGAACAAGAAATTGTAAAAAATAAATTAAATGAATTATTAGTAAATTATAAAGATAAAACTTATGATTATTATTGTACTTATTATAGTTGGAGACATAAATGGGAAGCAAAGAATATTTACTTTTATGTACCAGAATTAAATAGTTTTTTCTTTATGACACCAGATCATATAGTAAAAGATCTTGAATATCGTTTTCCTAGAGAAACAGTTAATGATAATCTTATGAATTATAGTATAAATAATATTTATTCAATAGATGATATTGCAGATTGCAGACATCATTATTACGAAAGTTTTGAGAATAAATCAATTGTCTTTCCTGAAGTATTGGAATTATTTAGAGAAAAGAATCCTTATTGTTCTATTGATGAATATAAAGATAAAATTAAATTTAGACAGAATAATGAAGCATTTAGAAATTTTTATGGATATTGTGGTTTTAATTTTTATCCTAATGATATTGAAGAATTAGTGTACGCAATTGTTTATCTTAAACATCCACAAATAGAAAAATTAGTAAAATCAGGATTAGATGATATTGTATATAAATGGATACATGATACTAATAATCTTCAACTTTATTCAAGAAGTTTTAAAAATGGTAATAATATTAATGAAATAACTAAATTACCTAAATTTGCTTGGCAACTATTAAAAGATGAAGGTATGTCAAGAGATATAACTAAATGGAATGAATTTAGAGTATGGGTTCAAAAAGATAATTTATCTAAAGAACAATTAGAAACAATTATAAATTTGAAAATAAGAGATACGCAGGTAATCAAATCTATAAGAAGTATTTTAAATTCAGAATATAATGGAAAAAAACTTTATACATTGGATACATTACTTAATTATTTATCTCGTGTTGATATGTACCAAGCAATTCGTTCTAATGATGCAATTACTATTTTAAGAGATTATATAAGAATGGCGTTAGATTGTGGAATCGAACCTGTAACTAACAGTAATTCATTAAAAAGAGAACACGATGTAACGATGAGAAATTATCAAATATTATTACAAGCTAAAAAAGAAGAATATAAGGCTAGTTTAGGGAAACCATTTAAAGAAAGAAGCAAAGAACTTGAAAAATATGAATTTAGGGATGAATATTTACAAGCAATAGTTCCCAAAGATATGGAGGATTTGCTTCAAGAAGGTCGTAATAATAACAATTGCGTAGGTGGATATATTGAAAGATTTGCAAAAGGAACTAGCAATATCTTCTTTATTAGAAAAAATGATAATCCAGAAAGAAGTTATATAACCATAGAACTTAATAATGATTTTTCTGATTATAGACAGGCATATTATTCTTCAAATAGGGATATAACTGATCCTAAAGATATGAATTTCATAAAGAAATGGATTGAAAAAACAAAAGAAATATATAATCAAAAAAGTTTATCTTTAGATAAAGATATAACAGATGATATGTTTTAGGAAAGGAGAGATATATCTTGAATGATGAGGAGTTATTATTAAAGTATAAAAAATATATAAAGAAGAGAAATTTAATAATAATTATATCTCTTCTTTTTGTTTGTTTTTTGATTTTTGGAATTTTGTATTATCTATCTTTACAAGAGAAACATCCTAAGAATATACCTATTCAAAATGAAGTAATAGAACAAAAAGATGATGAAGCACCTATTCTAGAATTAACGGATGCTGAAATTAAAATTGAGGTTAATAGCGAGCTTGATTATAAATCATTTATTAAAAGTGTTATTGATAAAGAGGATGGAGATTTAAAGGATAAAGTTCAATATTCAAGAATAGATAATTCAAAAGTAGGTGAATATAAAATTTTATATTATGTTTTTGATAGTTCTAATAATGTCAGTCAGGCTTTTCTAAAAGTAATA
>JAGALX010000015.1 GCA_017625035.1 Clostridia bacterium | reverse complement strand
TTGTATAATTAAATACATAAGAGATACCTCCTTTGAATATTTGTTTTTTTTGTGTAAAAATATTCTATCAAATCGGTATCTCTTTTTCTATATTTAATCTACATAATTTAATTTATTTCCCTACTAAAAGTTTATACTAACTGCGAAAAAGGTCAAATGTATCATTTTATTAATTTTCTCACTAGTTCATTTGCATTCACCTGCTTTATGTACTGTAAATTTGAAAAAGAAAGAAGCATTTGACTTCTTTCTTAAGTTTAATAAATACAAATAATTATTTTATTACCTTACATTTCTAATGTTTTTAAACGTGCTTTTACTTGCGCTATCTCTTCTTCTGTTAGTTTTTCAACTCTATGTACTTGTCCAAATTGAGCTTGTTTTTCTGCTGGTAGCTCGGCTACTAAATCTTGAATTTCTCTTGCAAATATTTTTCCTTGGAAAATATTTTTATAAACTACTAAATTTTCGATAGGATTTTCAGAAGCATCTCCAGAGTATTTTACCCCTACTTCTAATATTTCATATATATTTTTTTCTTCTAATGTTGCACCTTTAAAGTGTTTGCACCAATCTCCTTTTTTGAACATAATAAATTTCCTCCTTTAGGTATATTTATTTAAATTTAACTTGATAATGATTGTATATTATTCTATTTAATATTGCAATTATTTTTAGATAAAAAAACCAATAAAATTTGTTTATTAGAAATTTTATTGGTTTTCTTTTTAAAGTTTTTCTGCTATTTTTTGTAGTTTTTTATCAAATAACGAATTGACCATATCATCAATTTCATTATATTCTTGTAATTTTTCTAATTTTTTTATTATTATACTTTGATTTTTTTGTATGCTTAAAAATTGCTGTAATTGGTTAAATTGTAGTTCATCTAATATGCTATATATTTCGTCGATTTTGTTTTTTAGGTCTTGTGCATTAGTCATATAATATGCCCCCTTTACAAATCTTTCGATAGTCGTATTTTAGCATAAAATGTAATAAAAAGTCAATAAAAAACGAACAAAAATTTGCGGTATTTGTATTTACTTTTTTATTGATTAGTAACATTGCGTTGTCGTGCACATTCTTTCACGTCCCCGATGTGCAAAATTAAGTTGTTTTGCACATTTTTAACGTCCCCAATGTGCGCCCTATGTGCGAGAAAAGTTGCATTGTTATTTTTCTTCTTCTTTCTTTATTTCAATATGAACATCATTTAATTGATCTTGTGCTACAGTTGATGGTGCATTCATTAGTATATCTCTTGCTTTTTTATTTTTAGGGAATGCTATAACTTCTCTTATATTTTGAGAATCGGCTATTAACATTATCATTCTATCTAAACCTGGTGCTGCTCCTGCATGTGGTGGTGTTCCATATTGGAAAGCTTTATATAGAGCTCCGAAACGTGTTTCTACATCTTTTTCTGTATATCCTGCTATTTCAAAAGCTTTTACCATTAGCTCTGGATTGTGATTTCTTACAGCTCCTGATGCCATTTCATATCCATTACATACAACATCAAATTGATATGCTACTATGTCTAATGGATCTTGATTTAATAAAGCTTCCATTCCACCTTTTGGCATTGAAAATGGATTATGATTAAAGTCTATTGTTCCTTCATCAGATAATTCATACATTGGGAATTCTGTTATTAGGCAGAATTTGTATACATTTTTTTCTAATAAATCTAATCTTTTTCCAAGTTCAATTCTTACTCCACCTGCAATTTTTTGTGCTGTTTTGAACTCATCTGCTATAAAGAAAATAGAATCGTTTGATTTAACTCCTAATTTATTTTGTAATTCTGATTTTACATCATCAGTAATAAATTTGGCAATTCCTCCATTTACATTATTTTCATTATCAAATTTTGTCCAAGCTAAACCTTTAGCTCCTAATTCTTGAGTTGCATATTCTGTCATATTATCAAAGAATTTTCTTCCTTGTTCTGCTCCATTTGGTAAAACAATTGCTTTAATTGTTTTATCTTTAAATGCATTAAATTCTGTGTTTTCAAATATAGTTGTTGCATCTTGAATTATTAATGGATTTCTTAAGTCTGGTTTATCTATACCATATTTTTCCATAGCTTCTTTATATGGAATTTGTATAAATGGTCCATCTTCAACTTTCCATGTTGTATGTTTTTTAAATGTAGTTATAAATAGTTCTTGTAAAACATTAAATACGTCTTCTTGCTCAGCAAAACTCATTTCAAAATCAACTTGATAAAATTCACCTGGAGCTCTATCGGCTCTTGGATCTTCATCTCTAAAGCATGGAGCTATTTGAAAATATTTATCAAAACCAGATACCATTAATAATTGTTTGAATTGTTGTGGTGCTTGTGGTAATGCATAAAATTCACCTGGATGTAATCTACTTGGAACTAAATAATCTCTAGCTCCTTCTGGTGATGAATTTGCAAGTATTGGTGTTTGAATTTCAGAAAATCCTAATTCATATAATTTTGCTCTTAATGTTTGCATTACTTGTGAACGAAGTAAAATTATATTATGAATTCTTTCATTACGTAAATCTAAGAATCTGTATTCTAATCTTAAATCTTCTCTAACAGAGTTAATATCAGCTTTTTCTGAATTTACTTCAAAAGGAAGTGTATTTTTACATTTACCTAAAATTGTTATTTCTTTTGCATCTATTTCAATTTCTCCTGTTGTAATTTTATCATTTTTATTTGATCTTTCTATAACAATTCCTTTAACGCAAATAACACATTCTGTTACTATTAAATCAAGTTCTTTTTTGAACTTTTCTTCATCTGATATAACAATTTGAGTTATTCCATATTGATCTCTTAAATCAATAAATTTCATTGCTCCTAAGTTTCTGATTCTTTGTACCCAACCAGATAATTTAACTTCTTGCCCTACATTATTTATATTTAATTCTCCACAATTGTGAGTTCTGTAAGTATTATTCATTGTAATCATATCCCTTCTTATCTCATATTCATGATGCATTTAATTATATCAAGAATTTTGTAA
Organism: Clostridia bacterium; assembly: GCA_017625035.1. Taxonomy (GTDB): domain Bacteria; phylum Bacillota; class Clostridia; order TANB77; family CAG-508; genus CAG-492. The sequence goes on along the minus strand of JAGALX010000015.1, from coordinate 16,041 downwards.
AATTCAATCTTATTCTTTAAATTTTACAAATTATTTACAGGAGTTCATTTCTTCCAATTTCAGTTTCTTTTTCTGAAACCTGGATCACGCTTCAAAAAATCATAATTATATTAATTTTTATAGCAAAAGAATACTCAATGTTTTACATCACATTGACAACAAAAATTAATACAGAGATTTTTGAAATTAAAAATCTCTGTATTCTAAAAAATTCTATTCAATATTAATACCGTAATTAGCAGCAATTTGTTTATCTGATTGATTTGTGCTTTTAATAATTACTGTAGTTCCTTTTGGCACTATCTCATAAAGAGCTTGAATATCAGCATTATGCATTCTGATACAACCTTGAGATACATTGCCTCCTATACTACTTTCATTATTTGTTCCATGTATTGCATATGTTGTTCCTTTTGTACCATCAACATCTAATCCAAGCCATCTATTTCCTAATGGATTATTTGGTGCTCCTCCAGGAATATTTAATTTATAATATGGTCTGTTTACTATTTTATTATAAACTTTAAATTTTCCTTGTGGAGTAGGGCTTGAACTTGCTCCTGTTGCACAAGAATATGAACGAGTTAATTTACCACCACAATAATATCTTAATGTATTATTTCTACTGTTAATTATTATTAAATTATTTAATACTGTACCTTCAGAATTTGATACATTAGTTTGAGCTACATTTGAAACTTCTACTTTTGGCTCTTCTATAACAAGTTTTGTAACTACTAAATAACTTGCTTTAACATATCCTACTTTATTGTTATAAGATATTCTATACCAATCGCCTGCTTGTCCTGTTATTTTAACTTTATCAGCTTTATTTAATCCACCAATTCTACTATATGTAGTATCTGGTCCAGATCTTACATTTAAACTATCAATATTAACATATAATGTTTTTTCTAATGGCGTTACTACAATTTCTTTTTTAGGGACAACTATCTCTTCTTTTTTTTCAGCCTTTTTAGTTTCAGAAATTGTACTTTGTTGTGTTGATTTTGTATTATTTTCTTTTTTATTTTCCTCCACAGTATTTTGTACTGGTTCTGTTATTACTACTTCTTTTACTTCCTCTATTATTTCTTTTTTTACTTCATTTTCATCTAAATTTACTACTACTTTTTCATTATCCTGTTCTTTTGATTTGTTTTGTGCATTGGTTTTCATTTCAACAGCTTTGCTTTTTCCTTTAACTTCTTCTGTCGTTTCCATAGCTTGTTTAGTATTTTCATTAGTAAAATTTTTTACGAATTCTGCAATTTCTACGTCCTTGTTATTTGATTTGATATAGAAAATACTAGCACACACACAAATTATAAAAAAAAGTACAGTTGCCAAAACACCAATGTATACTTTTTTACTCCTCATATACATCATCTCCTATATAAAACTTTCCTTCATATTATTGTACATCATTTTACATAATTTGTCAACTTGCGGTTATTTTGGATGTTCTACAAAAAACTCACATCTAAATGATGTAAGTTTTTTTATCTCCAATATCTTCTACTACGTGTTCCTATCATACTGCTTTCTCTAAGACAATTACATATATTTTCACAACTACAGTTATTGCTATTATTGCTATCATCCTCTTCATTACAATTGCAAGAATTATTATTATTATCATGTCCATTGTTATTATTGTTGTTTTGGCATCTAATAAAATTTCTTACAAACCTTGTTATTGCTGCTGTTATGTAAGCAATTATTGTATAAACTATTGCAAATATTAAGAATGTTTCATCAAATGTAGAAAATGTTAGAATTAAATATATTGCAAAAAATGTTAATGCTACTAGTATTGGAGAACATAGTAACCTTTGCAGTACTATCGCTAATATTATGGTAGCTACTGGTAATGCAAAAAATAATAATAAAGTGTTCATACTTATATCATTCCTTTCCCAAGGTATAATTATGCGAAAAACAAATTTCAGCCTTTTTCTTCTATATTTAATATATTGTATGTACTTTATGTAATTTTTGATACAAAAATTAATAATACAGCTGTGGCAAAAAAAAGCAGTATAACTTTGGTCATACTGCTTTTTATATATTATAATTGCTCTATTTTTAATAAATTTGTTGTTTTAGGTTGATTGTTTGGTAATCCTCCTGTTATTGCAATTACATCGCCTTCTTTAACCCCCATTATTTCTTTAGCTTTTTCCTTTGCAATAGCTATAACTTCATCTGTACTTTCTGATGCTGGAACTATTGCTGGGTACACGGCGTAATTTAATGCTAATGAACGAGCTACTTCTTCTGAATTTGTTGCAGCTAATATTAAGCATCTTGGTTTTAAGTTACTTATTCTTCTTGCTGTATCACCACTTACTGTTGAAGCTATTATTAGTTTTATTCCTAATACACCTACAGCATTTACAACACTGTTTGCTATTGTTTCTGTGATGTTGATTTCTCTTTCTGAGTCAAATTCGTAATCGTAGTCATAATATTCTTCTGTATCTTTACAAATTTCAGCCATATATCTTACAACTTCTACTGGGAACTTACCAACTGTTGTTTCTCCTGAAAGCATAACTGCATCTGTTCCGTCTAAAACTGCATTAGCAACGTCTGAAACTTCTGCTCTAGTTGGTCTTGCACTATTTTTCATTGATTCTAGCATTTCTGTTGCCACTATTACGATTTTACCTTTTTCACGGCATTTTTCAATCATTAATTTTTGATATTTTGGTAATTGTTGCATTGGAACTTCTACTCCTAAGTCTCCACGAGCTATCATTATACCGTCTGATACATCTATAATTTCATCTAAGTTGTCAACACCTGTTGTACTTTCAATTTTAGATATTATTTTTAAATCTTCTCTGTTATATTCTTTTAATATTTCTCTTGCTTCTAAAACATCTTCTTTGCACGATACAAATGATAATGCTAAATAATCACCTTCGTGCTTGCAAGCATAAATTATATCTTCTCTGTCTATATCACTAATAAATGGTATATCTAATTTTACACCTGGCGCATTTAAGCTTTTTTTGTTTCCTAATATACCACCATTTATTATTTTACATGTGACTCCATCATCTTCTACTGAAATTACTTGTACTTTCATCAATCCATTTTCTAATAATACAGTTGAACCAACATCTAGATTGTCAATTGCTTGAGGATGATTAACAGAAAATCTTTCTGATGTACCTAAAACTGTTTGTTTTACTATTCTTATTGTTTTTCCTTCTTCTAGTTTTATTTCGTCATTTTCCATCATTCCGCTTCTGAATTCTGGTCCTTTTGTATCATATAAAATTGCTACATTCTTTCCTGTCATTTCTCTTACTTTGTGTACAGAATCTACTACTGCTATTTTTTCTTCTAATGTGGCATGTGAGAAATTGATACGAGCTACGTTCATACCTGCTTCTACCATTTGGCTCATTACTTGTGGATCTGTACTTGAAGGTCCTATACTACATATTATTTTCGTTTTTTTAATCATTGTTTTACAACTCATTTTTATTACATCTCCTTATAATCTTTTTTCATAAATTTTATTATATAATCATTTTTTAGAAAAATCAATGCTTTACATAAAAAAATGTCAAATTTTGTTAAATATTGAAGATTTTTCAGTATATTTTTTAATTAGTACTTCCTTTTCTTGTCTAGTTAATTTTTTTAGCTGTATTTCTCTATGTAATGCTTCACTTTTTGTTTCAAATTCTTCGAAATATACAAGTTTTACTGGCAATCTTGCTCTTGTATATTTAGCACCTTTTCCGGCTGTTGTGTACTGCTACTCTTTTTTCTGGATTTACTGCATATCCACTATAAATTGTATTATCTGCACATCTTAGCATATATGCATAATGTTTTTTTCCCATTTATATCATTCCTACCTCTTTGTTTTTTTTTATAAAAATTTGAAATAATTTATATATAATTTAGTTGCTCGTATAATATTGTTTATTTATGAAATTCACTAATTTCTGCGAAAAAATATAAAGCAATACATTTAGTATGTATTGCTTTATATAGCTTTGCTATTATATTACAAATTTGTGTATATCTTTTTTTGAATTTTTTAGGCTCCAACAATTTGCTTATCAGATTCTTCAATATTGTTTTCATTTGATTTTTTTTCAATATTAAAATTTGTCATATCTAAACAATCTCTTACTGTTATATTATACATTTTTATTTGATTAATTTGTTTTATTAAATTTAGTATAATGTTATTTTGAATTTCTTCTTTATATGGCTCTAATTTTACTATTAAATCTTGTATACATAGTAGATTATCATCTTTTTTTACTCTTCCCATACCAACTAATCTATCTCCATTATATGCACATACTGCTGTGATAGTTGAGTCTAGTTCTGTACTTAATTCAGATACTTCTACATTTTCGTATTCAGTACGCACCATATCGAAATATTCAATTTTACTTGGTATTTTATTAATGTATCGTATTAACATTTAATATCTTCCCTTCTTCATTTTCCTATATCAATTAAAATACAATTATTTTTATTCTTTTAATTATATATATTAAACCTTTTTTTAGTATCTGTCACTATTTTTTTGGGAATTTTTTAATATTCTTCTTCTTTTACATACAAATTACATTTACAAACTCCATTTTGTATGAAATCATCACATGGGCAAAGTGTAGTTTCATCTATATTAACTCTACATGGACAATGACCATCTTTTTTGTAAATTCCTTGTATTATTTTATTTACATATTCTTTATCTGGATTTAGTTTATATCCTTTCATATTTGCTCCTTTATATTTTATTTGTTTTCTAACATTTTGTTAATTATTTCTTCTTCTTGTACATAACCTTCAATTCGATCTATGACTTTTCCATTTTTAAAGATTAATAATGTTGGAACAACTTCTATACCGTATTCTATTGCTAAATCTCTTAGTTTATCTATATCTACTTTGGCAATATCAAAATCAGCTCTTGTATTAGATATATTTTCTAATACTGGCGCTAACATACGGCATGGTCCACACCAAGTTGCATAAAAATCTACTAATATTGCATTTTGTGAATTTAATACTTCTGATTTGAAATTATTTTCGTCTATATTTTTTATCATAATTTGTCTCCTTTTTATATAGTTCAGTCTAATAAAGTGAAACAACTATCATCAATATTTTATCACTTAATTCTTTTGCCTGACTATGTTATACATATACTTATAAAAATTTTTTATATTATTTTATTACTAATCTTCAAAATTTTCAATCTGCATTTTTCTATTTTTTTGTTTTTCTTGAATATTTTTTAAATTTTCTTCTGGTATATTATCGTAATTATTTGCAACATATCTTCCTGTTGATTTATATCTTATTCTTGTATCTTCTAACATTTCTTCTGGAGTTTGTTTATCTCCTGTTATTATTTTATCTTTTAGATTTTGCATTTCTTCTTCTCTTATGTGTTGTTTTTTTCTTGCTGTTTCCTTATTTTCTTTACTCCCTATTTGTGAATATTGCTCTAAGTGCCTTTCTGTACGAGTATGCTTTTCAACTAGATTAGTTAAATTATCTAGTTGTCTTTCTTTTTTTTCATTATTAAAATTTTCCATAATATATCGCCTCCCAATATATTATTTGTTTTATATTTTATATTATCCTAACAAAAATATGCAAACATTTTCAAAAAATTAATTTATATAAATAGTATAATAAAAATATTTTTGAATAGATTATTACATATAAAATCTATTTCTTCAATTAAATTTATTTTTTTAATAAGATTACCTTGCTTTTATTGTAAAATTTTTATTCTTCTACTTGTTCAAACATATCTTTTCCTAGTCTGCAAAGAGGACATGTCCAATCTTCTGGTAAATCTTCAAATTTTATTCCCTCTTTTTCTTCATCATAAATGTATCCACAAGCAGTACATTTATACTTCATATTTTTCACCTCCTCAAATTGATTTATATATTATGTTGTTCCATTTTACTAAAATTATAGCTCTTTTTCTATTTTTTATGAAACAAGTTGACTCCATGTCATAATTCGTAAATAAATTATAGTTGTTTCTAAATTTAATTTTTATCTTACTTAATTCTCAAAAATTGAACCCAAATTGTTAAACTTTTTTTGTCTAACAATTTGGGTTCACTTCAGAATTGACTAGTTTTTTTATCAATCTTCTTTTATTGTATTAATTTTAAATAATTTGAATAACTCAACAATTACAAGTGGTGCAAATACTAAGCATGCTATTTCGATTATATTGGCTACTGGTAGTACTGGTATACTAAATATATGTCTTAATGCTGGTACTAATAGTATTACAAATACTAAAGCTGCTGCTAATGCTATTGCTCCGAATAACATTTTATTTCCACCAATTCCTGTTTTAAATATAGATTTTTTGTTGTTTCTGATACTAAATACATGAACTAATTCACTTAATGCTAATACAACAAATGCCATTGTTTGACCTATTTCTACTTTTACTTGACCTTTGTCTAATATTTTTGCTCCATTAGCAACTGCTTCATCTACATTTTCAACTTCTTCTATGCTATATATTTTTCCATCTATATCCATCATTGTTGGTAGTTTATCATCTGGTGTTGATATTCCTATTAAAAATGCTATTAATGTTAATAATCCTATCATGGCTCCTTGATATATAATTCGCCATGTCATTCCTTTAGTGAATATTCCTTTTTTATTTTTGTTTGGTTTTCTATTCATTATGTCTTTTTCTGGTGGATCTACTGCTAATGCTAATGCTGGTAATGAATCTGTAACTAAATTAATCCATAAAATGTGAATTGGTAATAATGGTGTTATATAATTTATATCTATTCCGTATTTAGAGCTTAATAATGGTGCTATTAAAATTGTTATAAATAGTACTACTATTTCGCCCACATTGCTTGATAATAAAAATTGTATTGCTTTTAAAATATTGTCATAAATTCTACGACCTTCTTCAACTGAAGAAACTATTGTTGCAAAATTATCGTCTGTTAAAATAACATCTGCAGCTTCTTTTGATACATCTGTACCTACAATTCCCATTGCACATCCGATATCAGCTGTTTTTAAAGCTGGAGCATCATTTACACCATCACCTGTCATTGCTACTATTTCGCCATTTGCTTGCCATGCTTTTACTATTCTAACTTTGTGCTCTGGTGATACACGTGCATATACTGCATATTTTCTTACATTTTTTACTAGGTCTTCATCAGACATTTCTTCTAGCTCACTACCTGTTATGGCTTCATCACCTTCGCAAAGAATTCCTAAGTCTTTTGCTATTGCAACTGCTGTTGCTTTGTGATCTCCTGTAATCATAACAGTTTTTATTCCTGCTGATTTACATTTAGCAACTGCTAGTTTAACTTCTTCTCTTGGTGGATCTATCATTCCTACCATACCAACATAAATTAAGTCACTTTCCATGTTTACCATTTCTTCGTCTGTTGGTTCATGGTCTAGTATTTTATATCCCATTGAAAGAACTCTTAATGCATCATTTGCCATGTTTTCGTTGTATTTTCTTATTTCTGGCATGAAATTTTGTAAATCTTCTTTTACTTCACCATTTATTATATATTTATTGCATCTTTTTAATAATTCATCAATTCCACCTTTTGTAAATACATAATATTTATCATCTCTTTTATTTACAGTTGTCATTAATTTTCTGTCTGAATCGAATGGAATTTCTTTTACTCTTGGCATTGTTTCTAGTACGGCTGGTTCAAATTCTAATTTGAATCCCATATCAATTAATGCTGTTTCGGTTGGGTCACCTGTTAATTTTTTATCTGCTCCTACTTTAGTATCATTACACATCATACTTATATATATTAACTCTTTTAAGTCTGGAGAGATATTTTTTATATCTTCGATATTTTCTAATTTTCCATCATAAAATATCTTTTGTACTGTCATTTTATTTTGTGTTAAAGTTCCTGTTTTATCTGAACATATTACACTTGCACTTCCTAATGTTTCTACTGCTGGTAACTTTTTAACAATAGCATGTCTTTTTACCATTCTTTGTACTCCTATTGCTAAAACTATTGTTGAAACTGCGGCTAGACCTTCTGGTATTGCTGCTACTGCTAAACTAACTGCAGTCATAAACATATCTAGTGGGTCTTTTTTGTATAAGATTCCTATTATGAAAATTACTATACATATTGCTATTGCTGCAATTCCTAATGTTTTTCCTAATTTGTTTAATTTAGCTTGAAGTGGAGTTTCGTTTTCTACAGTATTACTTATAATTCCTGCAATTTTTCCAACTTCTGTTTGCATTCCTGTTTCTACAACAATACCTTTTCCACGTCCATATGTTATTAGTGATGATGAAAATAGCATGTTGTTTCTGTCACCTATACCTACTTTTTCTGAATCTATTTTATTTGACATTTTTTCAACTGGTACAGATTCACCTGTAAGTGATGCTTCTTGTGATTTTAGGTTAATACTTTCTATTATTCTTAGGTCTGCTGGTACATAATCACCTGTATCTAATACTACTATATCTCCTGGTACTAAATCTTTTGATGGAACAACCTCTAAATTGCCATTTCTTATTACTTTTGCTACATGGCTGCTTAGTTTTTGCAATGCTTCTAGTGATTTTTCGGCTTTACTTTCTTGTGCTACACCTACAATTGCATTTACCAATATTACTATGAATATTATTATTGAATCGGTTATTCCTTCTCCTTCGATGTATCCTACCACTCCAGATACAATTGCTGCTATTATTAGTATTATTATCATAAAATCTTTAAATTGCTCTAAAAATTTTACAAATAAACTTTTCTTTTTTTGCGCTTGTAATTCATTCCATCCATATTTTGCTCTTGATTTTGTTACTTGCTCTGTTGTTAATCCTGAATTTAAATTTGTTTCTAATTTTTTTTCTGTTTCTTCAATTGATAAATTATACCAATTTTTTTCCATTACTTTGTCTTCCTCCTTTTTATTGTCTTTTGTCTTTTTTTATTTTTAAAATTTGTTATACTTGTATTTTTATAACATATAAACTTGTAATAGTCAAAACTATTCATATACATTTTTTTGACAAATTTTGTACAAAAAAAGACCTTTAAAGAAAAAATTACATAAAATCACCTCTTCTTTAAAAGTCTTGCTTACCATTTAGGTTACTAACCAGATTTGTATCGAGTTTGTTGATTAGTAGTTTATAAGCTACTCCCTTTTTTATTTGTTACATTATAATACTTGATGTTTTTAATTGCAATAGGAAATTTATAATTTTATTAAATCTGCAAATGTAGATTTTTACTTTGATACGTAACGTTAGGATTCTTTTTTATTTTTTCATAAAAAAGAGATATGTGTTTTACTAAAGTGAACTTAAAAGTGTTCATTTCATTACAGCATATCTCTTTTTATATAATATTATTTTAATTATGCATTTTCCTCTACTGGATATACGCTAACTTTTTTCTTGTCTTTTCCTAATCTTTCAAATTTAACTTTACCAGTAACTTTTGCATATAATGTATCATCGCTTCCGATTCCTACGTTTGTTCCTGGATGGATTTTTGTTCCTCTTTGTCTTACTAATATATTTCCAGCTGGAACTATTTGTCCATCAGCTCTTTTTAACCCAAGGCGTTTAGACTCACTGTCTCTACCGTTCTTAACACTACCTTGCCCTTTCTTATGAGCCATGTTTTTTCACTCCTTCCGTATTTGGATTTTCTTTATTTTTTATGACTTCAATTAAGCCATTTTTATGCTTGTTATTTCAACCTTTGTATATGGTTGTCTATGTCCTTGTGTTCTTCTGTAGTTTTTCTTTGCTTTGTATTTGTAAACTAAAACTTTTTTAGCTTTACCATTTGCAACAACTGTTCCTTCTACAGATACACCGTTTACATAAGGAGCACCTACTTCTACTTTTTTGTCATCAGATACTAATACAACTTTGTCAAATTTTACTGTATCTCCTGCTTCTGAATTTAATTTTTCGAAGAATACTACGTCACCTTCTGCAACTTTATATTGTTTTCCACAACTTTCGATTACTGCGTACATTTAAGTACACCTCCCTTTTTTTGTATACTCGCTAAGCATAAAATACTAGGTAGCTAAATTTAATTAGCCTTTATGAACCCGACTCAGGCGGCTTACAGTTTCATATTTTATCATGATTTCCATGTTTTGTCAATTGGTATTTGGAGCTTTTTTACTTTATTTATTGCTTAATTTCCACGTTATCATTGGATATTTTTTTATTCTTTCTACAATTTCGTTGTCATCAAATAATAATTCTGGTTCATAACTTCCCTCTTTAAATTTATTATAGAATTGTTTAGTATTATCATCTATTACTAAAATATCTTTTAAATACTCTCTAACAGATTGTTTCATCTCATCTACATTACTTTTTCTTGGATTTCTATCTTTTAATGTTGGTAATAATTTTGTTTTTATATCTTGTTTCTCTAGTTTTTCTATTCTTTCAATATCTATATCTTCAAGTTTATAGTTATTAATTGCTATATATTCTAACATAAAACATTGCTTTAACAATTGCTTTTCTTTTTTATCAAACAAATCATATTTGCTTAAAGTATACACATCAAATAAATCTCTTGCTGTTGTTCTACTTAACAATGCACAAAGTTTTGCAGCATAAATTTCTATTGGATGAATACAATTAATTGTCAATTGCTTATCCTCGAAAATATCTGTAGATATATTTAATTGTTTTGTTTCTAAAATATGCGCTCTATTCATGTAATTTATTTCTATTTTTATGTTATCGATATTTCCTCTTATGTCTTCATATTCTGCAACAATAGAATCTAAAGCATATACATTTTTAGATTTTTCTATATTAATTTTATAATCATTAGCATTTAAATACTGAATTATTAAATTATGTATTTTTTCTCGTTCTACTATCATTTCTCCTTTTGTTAAATTGTTAGTTAAATCTAAATCAATATCAACTGATAATCTTGGGAAATTAAATACTGCTGTATTTATAGCTGTACCACCTTTTAAAGCTAATAAATCTTTTAGATATGTTTATTATTAATCCATTCTAAAATATTTAGTAATCTTTCTACCTTTTCTAATGTTGATTTTATAAATCCTGTTTTATTGGCTATTTCTATTATATATTGCTTATAATTTTCTACCAATATATACCTTCTCCTCTCGTTAAATATATCTCTGGAACTATTAAATTCCATTTTGATATAAATTTATTTTTTAATCTCTTTGTTTCATCATCAAAATAATAATGAGTATTACATATATTATTGTGGCATTCTGTTATTGTTTCTTCTTCTATTCCCAAGCTTTCTTTAAATTTCTCTAATACAAAACCCACTTTTGCATATAATTTTTTTGAATTATAATACTTCAAGTATTCTTTTATTTTATTATTATCTAAACGCCCCATTAGCTCTAAGCACATTATTAATTCTTCATTTCCTCCTGCTAAATCTGTTCTATTTATATTATCTAATACAGTCCTTTCTTTATCTGTTATTCGTACACTCCCTTTTTGTATTATTCCAAAATCATATTTATTTTTTATAAATTCATATGAATATCCATCAAAATCAAAATCTTCAAATTTCTTTTTGCTAGACACATAAACTATGTAAAACACTTGATTTTTTACTCCATAATAGTCAAATGCAGAATGATAAGATACAAAAGAATCATTTTGTATCTTTGAACTTATCATATATTGATCTGCAATAACATTTCCGTATTCTAAATCACATACCGCATACAAATTATATTTTACCCTTTGTATATATTTATTTTTTAACATTCTTTGAATTATACTTTTTGATGAATTTATATTATGAGTTAGATGATTTACATCTTGCATATTAAATACTTTCAAACTTAATATTTCTTTATAATTTTTCATAAAAACCTCTTACTTTGTATTTGTTTTTTAGTGTTAGTATGCAAAATCGCATACTCTTTCATATTTTTCAAATACATTGTAACATGTTTTTAGTAAGATATCAAGCACTACTTTTTAATTCAATATTTAAATTAAGCATTATGGTCTTTACTATTATAAATTTTCCAAATTTAACAGACCATTTTCCTTTAATATTACAATAACTTTATTCAAGCATTCATCTAACATTTTTGGTGTCACATAATCATATTTTTCAAATTGTGCCATTTCGTAATCTTTTAATATTTTTTCTTTCCAACCGATTATTTCTTTTTCGTGAATATTATTTATTTCATATGCTTGTGCACTATTTAGTTTATTTTTTACATCTTTCCACCATTCTTCATTTAGCTGACTGTTTTCGTATACTTGAATTTGATTTTTGAAAAATTTAGAAGCTTCGTTTTCATTTGCTCTACTTTTTATTATATTTTCATAAATTCCTTCCTTATAAAACATTTGGTCTACTACTATATCTGTTAAAACATGTACTATATAACCTAATAAATAGTCTTGTGAAAAATTATTTTTTTCTTCTTCATAAAAATGTATTATATTTAATTTCCATTCTTCCAAATCTTTTGCTCTTTTGTGAGCTGACCATCTTATACTTTTTTCTGCGAAACCATTTACATGTATAGCATCTGGTGCTATTGTTCCTATATAAAAATTTGGTGTATCATATTTAGAATATTTTTCTGCTATTTTTTTTGATACATTTAAATGAAATAATGATGAGGGCATATTTTTATCTCCTTTACTTATTTTTGTTATAGAATCGTATCATATTCTGTTTTTTATAGTGTACTTCACACGATTACTTATTTTTTGCTTTTTGAACCTTATAGGAAAACTTACTAATTATACTATCTGGTACTATTTTTGCTACGTGTCTTAAACATTTTATTGACAATCCTGGTACTATGTAAAACTTATTTTTTAATATTTTTTCTACTGTGTATCTAGCAACATATTCACTACTTAAAGATTTTGCTCTGAATTTTACATTAGCTACATTGTCGAAATTTGTTGCAACTGGTCCTGGACACAAAATTCCAATTTTTACATTAGAATTATCTCTTATAAGCTCTTCACGTATTGATTCTGATAATTTTACAACATATGATTTTGAAGCATAATAAGTTGCCATAAGAGGTCCTGGCATAAAACCAGATATTGAAGCTACATTTAAAATATAGCCTTTATTTCTTTTTTTCATATCTTGAAGAAATAATTTTGCTAATGTATGAAGTGCTACGATATTTGTATTTATTAAGTCTATTTCTTTATATAAATCTGTTTTATCAAATTTGCCAAATACTCCAAATCCTGCATTATTTATTAAAATGTCTATATCTGTATCTACCATCTCGTGTAATTTTTTACAATTTTCTACATTGCTTATATCCATTTGAATTATTTTTACATTTACATTTTTTATTGATTCTTTTACACTATTTAATTTATCTATATTTCTTGCAACTAAAATTAAATCATATCCTTTTTTAGCAAGTTCTTTTGCTATATCTCTTCCTATTCCAGAAGAGGCTCCTGTTATTAAAGCTTTCATAAAATCGTCCTTTCAAAATTTACTCTGATACAGCTGGCAATTTTTTTGGTTCTTTGATTTTTGATATTAATTTTCCTGCAATTATTACTAAAATTATTCCGAATATAACTCCACATGTATCTATACAAACATCCATTATTTTTGGACTTCTTCCGCCTACAAATCCTTGATGGAATTCATCAGAAATCGCATATAATGCTCCAAATAACATACATATTATAATCTTTCGTTTTTTAGTCATTTTAAAAGTATTTGCTTCATTCATTAGAAAAATACCTAATAATGTGTATATAGAAAAATGAGCTAATTTTCTAACCCAAAAGCTTACTTGCTCTTTTATTGTTTCTTTTTCTACTTTGGGGCTAATGGTAGAAATAATATTAACAACCTTTTCTACTATCATTCCACTTGTTTCATTTGATTTTTCTGAATTTTGTGATGAAAAATTGAATATTACAATGCAATTTATGATAATTAAAATTGCAAAAATAATTCTTTTTACTTTGGTGTTCATTCCATGTCCCTCCCATAATTAGTAAATTTCACGATTCGTATAATATCACATTATTTCTTATTCTTCAATAAAAATATTTCATAATAAATATATGAGAATTGCATTATCGAAATAAAAAAGCTCTTATGTTGGTTTTGTATACAATAAAAAATACATTTCAAATTACTTTGAGATGTATTTTTTATTAATCTTTTTATGAATTTCATTTTATTTATTACTTCATATATTTCTTATTTTTTTGACTACTTCCTCTATTGTAAGAGCCTCTTGCTCTCCTGTTATCATATTTTTTAATGAGACTCTTCCGTTTTTTATTTCATCTTCACCAAGTACAATTACGTATGGAATTTGTAATGAATTTGCATATTTAAATTGTTTTTTTACTTTTACTTGTTCTGCATATATTTGTGTGTTTATTCCATTATTTCTTAATATTGTTGCTATTTCTGCTGGTTTTGAAAAATCTTCTACCATTGATATTACAAGTACTTCTGCTGTTGATTTTTTATTTGCTTTTATTATGTTGTTATATGTTAGTTGGAAGAATAGTCTTGAAAGTCCTATTGAAATTCCAACACCTGGCAATTTTTTGTCAGTATAATATTCTGCTAAATTATCATATCTTCCTCCAGAGCATACACTTCCTAAAAATCTATATTCATCTAAAAATGTTTCATATACAGTTCCTGTGTAATAATCTAGACCTCTTGCTATTGTTAAATCTATTTTAAAATTAGTTTCTGGTACACCAAAGATTTTTATATATTTAACAAGTTCTTTTAATTCGTCTAATCCAAGTAAAAAAGTCTCATTATTTATGTTTAATTTTTCTAGTTCATTAATAGTTTCTTCTACAGTAGTATTTATAGAAATAAATGACATTATTAGGTCTATTTTTTCGTCTTCTATTTGCTCATCTTTAAGCTCTTTTATTACTGCTTCTTTTCCTATTTTGTCTATTTTATCAATTGTTCTAAGAATATCTGCACTTTTTTCTTTTAAATTACAACTTTCAAATAATCCATTTAATAATTTTCTGTTATTAATACAAATTGTAAATTTATCAAATCCTAATTCTTTAAATGTAGAATATATAACACTTGGTAATTCTGCATCATTTATTATGCTTAGCTCTCCATCGCCTATTATGTCTATGTCGCATTGATAAAATTCACGAAATCTTCCTCTTTGTGCTTTTTCTCCTCTATATACTTTTCCTATTTGATATCTTTTAAATGGAAAACTTAAGTTTTGGTAATATTGAGTTACATATTTTGCAAGTGGTACTGTTAGGTCAAATCTTAGTGCTAGGTCGCTTTCACCTTTCATAAATCTGTATATTTGTTTTTCGGTTTCTCCTCCTGCCTTAGCCAGTAAGATATCTGCTGATTCTATTATTGGTGTATCTAGTGGTAAAAATCCAAATTTTTCATATGAGTTTTGAATTTTTTGTTTCATTTCATTAAATAAAATTTGCTCATCTGGTAGTAACTCCATAAATCCTGGTAACGTTTTTGGTTTTATAATATTTTTTTCCATATAATCCCCCTTAGCGATTTTTATAAAATAAATTATATTAAAATTATTTTTAGTTTTATTTAATTGTTTGTGTTATTATTATGAAAATAGGCTATGTAAAGTGTATTACATAGCCTATTTTATGTATAAACTATTGTCTTTTATAATATTATACAAGACAATATTTGTCAATATTATTGCTCGGTAGTTTTTTATTGCTCCTTTTTAATGTTTTATTTTATTATGCTGAAGCTACTTGTTTATTTTCAGTTTTTGCCACCTTTTTTCTTGTTGTTGTTTTCTTTTCTTCTACTGGTGCTTCTTCTTTGTTTTCAGTTTTTGCTACCTTTTTTCTTGTTGTTGTTTTCTTTTCTTCTACTGGTGCTTCTTCTTTATTTTCAGCTTTTGCCACCTTTTTTCTTGTTGTTGTTTTCTTTTCTTCTGCTGAAGCTTCTTCTTTATTTTCAGTTTTTGCCACCT
>JAGALX010000014.1 GCA_017625035.1 Clostridia bacterium | reverse complement strand
TAATTTTGAGGAATTTTTTCCAGAATTAATAGCCTATTTGTTGGTAAATTAGAATGCGGTTTTTAATGATTTAAAATCCACCAATCCGTGTGTTATTAGTGGATTGATGGATTTTAAAAATATTTTTATAATTCTATCCTGCAAAATGTGTACCTTTTGAAATTGTTGATACAGGACCACTTATAAGAGCTGCATATAAAAAATACAATACTTCAAATAGCAATTTTCAACAGTGGATGAAAGAAAATGAAGAAATATATGGAGAAAATTTTTCTAATATAGTTATAAGTAGGAGTGCTAGTGTAAAAAAAGAAAAAAATTATATTATAATTGGATATAGATCAATAGAAGGAATAGAATATTTTAATGAGTATTTTGGGATAACAGATTATCTGATTTACTTTATAGATGGAGATTATGAATTGTTTAGAAAAAATTACAACGTAAGAGAAAAAACAGATATTTCAAAAGAGGAATATGAAAAAATAGTTAAAATTGAAGAAACAATGGGGATAAAAAGAATTAAAGATTTTGTGTTGAATAATCCAAATAAGGGAAGATATTATTTTAAAAAACAAAATGATGATACAATATATCAAGACATTTTAAAAAATGTTAAAGAAAGAATGAATGAGGAGGAAAGATAATGATGAAAATATCATTGGCAACAAATTATGAGAATGATTTAGTTGAAAAAATAAAAAGTTATCCAATATATGAAATTTATGGAAAATTAAAAAATGATATTATTGGAGGAGGAAGACCAGATGATGAGTTAAAAGATATTGAAACTATAAAATTTGAACAGCATGTAAAAAAGGTGAGAGAAAATGGTATTAAATTTAATTATTTGTTAAATGGAAGCTGTTTAGCAAATAACGAACAAGATGAAGAATGGCAAGAAAAATTTAAAGAATTCTTGACATACCTAAAGAAAATTGGTGTAAATGCACTAACAATTACAAATCCTTATGTTATGCAATTAGTAAAAAAACATTTCGGTAATTATTTTACTTTAAGAGTTTCAACATTCGCTTGTGTTGATTCATTTGAGAGAGCTAAATATTGGGAAGATATGGGAGCAGATATTATATGTGCAGATTTTGTTAAAATAAATAGAGATTTTAAAAAACTAAAATATATGGTTGAAAATTTAAAACGTGCTAAGATAGAAATATTAGTTACAAATAGTTGTATAAAAAATTGCCCAATGATTTTTACACATACGACATCTTTATCACATGCTTCTGATAAAAGTCTAAGAAAAAAGGATTATGAAGATTGGAGTTTATTTTATTGCCAACAAATTCAAAATAATAATAACGAAGAATATATTAAATCTCCATGGGTTAGACCAGAAGATATAAAATATTATGAAGATATAGGTATTGAGCATTTTAAAATAACTGAAAGGGGATTTCCTACAGAAGAATTAGTAAAGAGAGTTAAAGCATATGCAGAAAGAAAATATAACGGAAATTTGATAGACTTAATACAGGGGCACGGATTTTTAGATGAAAATGGAGAAAGAAAATTAGAAAAACTACAGGTAAACACAAGAAAAGAAGCATATAATGAAATAAAAAGAGTTAGAGGATTGGGACAACCAAGAATTTATCCTAGACATATATATATTGATAACAGTAAATTAGACGGTTTTATAGATTTTTTTGTAAATGATAAATGTACAAATAATTGCAATGCTTGTAATTATTGTAAAAATATATCAAAGCAAATAATAACAAAAAATGAAGAAATTTCAGAATATTTAAAGGAGTTGTACAATAAATATAATGAGTATAAAATATAATGACGAATTAGAAGATTGGTATGATGTATATAAAAATCAGATAGATAAAAGTGGCGGAAATAAATCATATATGGAATTTAAAATAAAGCATAAGAAAAAACTGATTAAAATATTAAAAAAGGAATGTAATAATGGAAAAATATTAGAAATTGGCTCTGGAACTGGCATAGTCTGTTCTAAATTAGCAAGTGAAGGATTTGAGGTAACTGGAATAGATGTGAATGAAGACATTATTAATTTGGCCAAAGAATTAGAGAAAGAATATTTTGGCGAAAGAAAAGTTAAATACATAAAAAAATCTATGTTTGAACTTGACTTTAAAGAAAAAGAATTTGAGTTAGCATATAGTGTGGGGGTACTAGAACATTTTGCTGATAATATGATAATGGATACTATTAAACAGCAATTAATGGTTGCGAAAAAAATAATTATAGTAATACCAACTAAATGGTTTGATGATGATGAAACACTTCATGGTGATGATAGATTTTTGACTTTAAAACACTGGAGAAATATGATAAGTAAATCAGGTGGAAAAGTCATAAAAGAATATTCATACCCATTTAAACAAAAATATTATCAAAGGATAAAAAACATTAGAAAAATATTTAGACCTAAGGCATATAGAGTATTTTTAGTTGAGGAGAGATAAAAATGGTAGAGAGATTTCCAATTGTAAAAGCAGGGCACATATTTAATAAATATTATAAAAAAGATAACAAAGTAAAAATATTAAAATATGAAGAAATTGAAGTAAATTATCCATGTAGACTTGATGCAATGGCAATTAATCCAGCAGCAGTTACATACAATGATACAATGGTATTTACGCCAGGAGAGGTTGTCATATCAGTTGAAAAATATATTAATGTAAAAATAAAAGTTACAAATTTTGAAGGTGGAAAATTATTAATCTCTGATAGGACAAAAAGAAAAGTATTAATAAAACACGCATATTTATTAATGTGCGATGCTCTTAATGTTAATCCTTCATTAGAAATTGATGTGGATGATAAAGAAATTCCAAAACATTGTGGTTTTGGTTCAAGTAGTTCAACAATTTCAGCAGTAGCTGTTGCAATAAATGAACTGTACGAAAATCCAATTGTGTTAAAAGATTTAATAAAATATCTAGCTTCTAATCATGGTGAAGAAGTAAGTGACTCTAATAATGATGATTTAAAAGTTGTTCAATGTATAGGTGGAGGAGCAACTAATGGTCAAACAGATGAAGGTGTAATTATTATAAGTGGTAAATCTTGTACCATTTCAAAAATGAATTATGAAGGGGAAATACTAATAGGGATTCCTAATGATTTTGTTGAACAAGATGCGGATTTGTTAATGACGCTGGAAGAAGAAAATTTATGGAAATTTAAGAAAACAGGAGATGAATATAAAGATAAAATTGCATATAGATTTCTACATAGAGTACTTCCTGATATGACAGAAGGTAATATTGAATCTCTTGCGGATATTGTTTTTGATTATAGATTTAATATGGGAAGTATAGAAAATTGCTCTTTTGTATTTCCGAGAATGAATGTTATTGCTAAAGATATAAGAAAATTATATGAGGAAAAACATTGCCAATTTTTAGCATTATCATCTGTCGGACCAGCTTTTTTTACAATTACTAATAAAGCGGAAGATACACAATACTGTAAAAATGAAATGGAAAAATTAAACCTGACTGTTATTAAAACAAAAATCTGTAATCATAAATATATGATAATGAACTTAAAAATTATAGATTCTTATTGGAAAGAAGATGATACTAACAAACTATTTTATACAAGAAAACCAAGTAAATACATAACGGATGAAATCAAAAAAATTTTAGAAAAAAATAGTGTGAGAAATGCAATTGATATTGGCTGTGGAGGTGGAAGATACTCTAAATATTTAGCAAGCAAAAATATTAAAACTTTAGCCATAGATAAAAATCCTGAAATGTTTAAGTATTGCAAAGAAGAAAATAATAAGAAGATAATATATAAATACGGAAGAATGAGTAAAATTGAAGAAAATGATAATAAATTTGATTTAGCAATTTCAATTGGAGTTATCCATAACGCTACAAATATAAATGAATTTAAACAATCATTTAAAGAAATATATCGAGTTTTAAAATCAAAAGGCTGTGCAATTATTTCAATATTTACTAGTGATATTATAACACAAGATTTGAAGAAAATGAAAGAAAAGTATCTTTATAAAATAGAAGGAAGACCATCTATGATATTGATGGAAAAAGAACATATAAAGCAAATTTTATCAGAAATTGGTTTTGTATTTATAAAAGAAATTGATGAACACATTACAGATGTTAGCGAGGTTGGAAAAAGAAATGTCTGGTCATTTACAGTACAAAAATAGTGATAAATATTGTATTTCAAATAGAAATTACAGAGAAGATTATGCCTATGTAAAATCAAATAAAATTGATATGACATTATCGGGAACATATTTATCAAAATATCCATTCAGATATATAAGAAAATATAAGCTAGATAAATATCCTAGTGCGGAAGAGAATTATAAGTTAATTACAAGTATAAAAAATAAATATAAATTATATGATGAAAAATATTCAATAATAATTGGAGCAGGCTCAAATGGGTTAATTCAAAATATTTGCAAAATACTTTTAAAATATGGAGACAATATGATTATGCCATATTTATCATTTGGCCAAGCTGAATATGCAACTAATTCTTTTAATGCAGAAACTAGAAAAGTATTTTTGGAAGATTATCAGATTAATCTTAAATTTATAGAAGAATCCATAGACAAAAATACAAAATTGGTATATATATGTAATCCGAACAATCCAACAGGTTTACTATTAGAAAATAAGGAAATAAAAAAACTAGTAAGAAAATATCCTGATATATATTTTATGATAGATGAATCTAATATTGAATTTTCAGGACAAGAAAGTTTACTAGAGACAGGAATATGCAAAAACATGATAGTATTGAAAAGTTTTTCAAAGGCATATGGACTGTCAAATTTACGAATTGGATATTTAGTATGTGAGTGTGCATTAGAAGAACTATATAAAGATAATGTAACAATAAATGAATTTTCTGGCATATCAACATATTATGCAAATAAAGTAATAAATAGCAATAATTATAAGAATAATGTTAATAAGATAAAAAAAGAAATAAATTATTTGAAAAACGAATTAAATAATGTAAAAATCAAAACACTTAATACTTTTTCAAATACATTATTTACTGAAACCATTTTTAAAAATGAATTTATCAAAGTGTTAGATGAA
Organism: Clostridia bacterium; assembly: GCA_017625035.1. Classification (GTDB taxonomy): domain Bacteria; phylum Bacillota; class Clostridia; order TANB77; family CAG-508; genus CAG-492. Next base: position 75,634 of record JAGALX010000014.1, on the reverse strand, counting down.
CATGATATTTCTCTTGTACCTGTTTGGGATCAAAATAATAAATTACATTTTAGAATTGCTTGTCAAAAACATAAAATAAACAAATTATTTATTAAAGAACTTAAGAGGATAGAAAACATAGAGAAATATATAATATTATCATAGATGGAGGAAAATATGGAAAAACTAATTTATTTAACGACAAATCCTAATAAGGTAAATGAAGCAAATGAATTTTTTGGAAAAAAATATGGGTTTAATTTGGAAATTGTTAATCCGGATTTTGAAATATTAGAAATTCAAGCAACAAGTTGCATAGATGTAGCAGCATTTAGTGCTGAATATGCGGCAAACAAATTAAATTTACCAGTATTGAAATCAGATAGCGGATTATATATTGATGCATTAGGTGGACTTCCAGGTCCATATAATCATTATTTTGACAAACAAATAGGTGTTGAAAAATTTCTAGAATTGTTTAAAAATGAAAAAAACAGAAAAGCAAGATTAGAACATTGTTTTGCCTTCTGTGAGCCAGGGAAAAAAGCAATAGTTTTTTCTGGTGGAGGTACAGGAGCTATAGCATATGAACCAAAAGGAACAAGAGGCAGATGGCATGACAAATTTTATATACCAGATGGAGAAACAAAAACCTTAAGTGAATTAAGAGATATAGACTATGAGAGAGAGGCTACATTTTGGGGCGACGCAAAAGACCAATTTGCTAAGTGGTATATAAATAATTACTTAGCTAAAAAGCAATCTAGTTTATAGATAAATTATATAAATAGAAGATTATGTTCTAAAACAATGAATGAACAGCCCCTGTTAAGAAAAAAGGGATATTTGGGGTTTAAAGTATAGGTTGCATTTATGCAACCTAATATTTTAGCGTTTTTTGTTTTTTGATTGAAAAAAGTTTCCCCAAAAGAGACATAAAAAATATTTTTAATACAACTAGACTTTTTATCAAATATAGACTAAAATTAAATATATGAAAAGAACATAGGAGGAAATTATATGAACATTTGGCATGATATAAACGGAGAGCGAATAAAAAAAGATAAATTTATATCAATAATAGAAATACAAAAAAATGGAAGAAACAAATATGAATTAGACAAAGAAACAGGATTATTAAAATTAGACAGAGTATTGTACACTGCAACACATTATCCTGCGAATTATGGTTTTATACCAAGAACATATGCAGGGGATGGAGACCCATTAGATGTACTAGTAATATGCCATGAAGAAATTGTTCCATTAACTTTAGTTGAAACATATCCAATAGGTGTATTAAAAATGATAGATGGTGGAGAAGAAGACGAAAAAATTATAGCCATACCAGTTAATGATCCATATCTAAACAATTACAAAAATATAACAGAATTACCATCACATTTGTTAGATGAAATAATGCACTTTTTTGAAGTATATAAACAACTTGAATCAAAACAAACAACTGTTGATAAAATGTTAGGTCGACAAGAGGCAGAAGAAATAATTGAAAAATGCATAATTAATTATAAAGAAAAATTTGAAAGATAGGAGAAATAAATGTAATATGATTGAAAAGGTAATATTTTACATATTAGCTTTTGTAATATTTATAGCAATATTTGCGAAATTAATAAAAAGAAATGATACAATATACATATATTTATTAGTTATGCAGTTTTTTGGAATTGCTATAAGATTTATTAATATAACAAACAATTTAAAATTAACTTGGAATATTATACTTCTATTATACATGGTTTCAGTAGTAATTCCATTAGCAATTATTATTTTAGAAAAAAAGAAAATGCATTTATCAGAATTCATATGTGTATTAAAAGCAAAAATAAATTTTAAGCATGGTAATAATGATATTGCTAGAAAAAAACTAGTTAAATTAATTGCAAAATATCCAAATAGTTATTATGCACATAGATTATTAGCACAGATATTTGAAAAAGAAGGTAAAGATGAAGAATCAATAGATGAATATGTAAAAGCTGTTGATTTAAATACAAAAGATTATGACTCATATTACCAAATTATATTTTTACTTAATAAAAACGGAAAACAAAATGAATCTGAAAAAATGTTAATAGAGCTAATTAATAAAAAACCTGAATATTATAAAGCATCAGAGCTATTAGGTAGTATATTATATAATCAAGAAAAATTTAAACAAGCTGTAAAAGTTTATGCAGAAGCATTAAAATACAATCCAACAAGACATGAATTGTATTATAATTTGGCAATGACATATACAAGATTAAATGATTTTCAAACAGCTAAGATATATTATGAAAAAGCAGTTGCTATAAATTCAATGCTATATCATGCTAGAATTAATATAGCACAGATAGCATTAATAACAGGAGATTTAGACGAAGCAAAAGCAAGATTTACAAATTGTATACAAGATAAAGATTCTGAGCCAGATTCCTACTATTATTTAGCTATAATATCATTACTAAAAGGTGAAAAAGATAGAGCTGTTAGCTACATAAATATGGCGATAGAGCTAGATAACAGAATATATGTAAAAGTACAAAGTCAAGAAATTTTTTCAAGTATAATTGATGAAGTAAGACCATCAGAAGGAAAAAGTCATAGATATCATCTTACATATCAAGAGCTAATAACGAAAAAACATTTAGATGATACATTTAATTTGATAGATAAAATGAAAAAAAATGAAAGTATCATAAAAACTGAAAATAATGATAAAGAATACATTCAAGATAAGCAAATAAATTTTGATCAATATAAAAATTATTAAATACAATATAAATAAAATATGAATATAATATAGTGGACTGAATATTAAAATTTTAAATTAAACTTTCAGTTCACTATTATTATATGGATGACAATAAAAAATTTTACAAAATAATTACCAAAATTTAAGTTGCTTATAACTGAAAATAACATATATTTACAGTTCCTATTCTAATTTTATAGTATCTCGGCGAACAAATAACAGATTAATATGTCATTCATAAATTTAAATTTAAAGGAGTTTTTTTGATGAAATGTATTTCAATAATAGGTGGAGATAATAGGAATTTAATATTATCAAATTTATTACAAGATGAAGGATATAATGTTTTTAAGTTTGGATTAGGAACAGAAGAAACAAGCCTTGAAAACTGCATAGAAAAAAGCAATTTTATAATTACAGCGACACCATTTTCAGTAGATTTAGAAAATATATATTGTCCACTTACAGAAAAAAAAGTAAAAATTCAAGAGTTCACAAGTTTGATACATAATAAAACAGTAATAGCAGGTGGTATTTCTTCTGAATTTGAAAATAATTTAACTAATAACGAAAACAAAGTATTTGATATAATGAAAGATAATAATTTAGCTATAAAAAATACGATTCCAACAGCTGAAGGTGTAGTAAAAATAATAATTGAAAATACAGATATAACAATAAATGATAGCAATATAGCAGTACTAGGATTCGGAAGAGTTGGAAAAAGATTAGCAAAAGTATTAAAAGCAGTAGGTGCAAATATTTTTTGTCTAGATACAAAAAAAGAAGAGGTTGCAAATATCAATGTATGCGGTTATAATGTATTAGAAGATATGTATAAATCGCTAAGCAAAATGGATGTTATAGTAAATACAGTTCCAAAACAAATACTAGGCAAAGACGAAATAAATTGTATAAATAAAAAATCTCTAATAATAGATGTTTCCTCTAAACCAGGTGGAGTTGATTTTGAATATGCAAACACAAATGGATATAAAGTAATTCATGCACTAGGACTACCAGGAAAAGTAGCACCTATAACATCAGCAAAATATATAAAAGAAGTAATAAATAATTTAATAATATAACCAGAAAGGAGTAATATAATTTAGTTATTTAATTATAGAAAGAAAGTTATTATCGAATAAAAAAGTTTACAAATATAAGATTTAATAATTAAATTATAAGTGAAAAATATGTTAAAAAACGAAAAAGGAATTTCATATGTAAATTGGGTAATAATAATACTTGTAGCACTAATTTTTGCAGCAATAATTATAAGAGTTTTAGTAGGTGAAAATGGATTGATACAACAAAAAAAGGACGAAGAAATGAGAAATAAAACAGAAAGAAATATAACAATTCAACTTATAAACGAAACTAGATATAATTAAAGGATGGATAAAAACTTTATTTTATAAACAAAATATGCCAGAAATTGTGATTGCTGAGCTTGGAAATGATGCTGGAATAATAGGTAGTGCATTGTATATATGATGAAAATATAGATAGAAACAAAAAAAGATGCAAAAAAGACCGTCCCTTTTTGCATCTTTTTGAATTTTTGATTAAAGTATAATACAAATTAATCCGCCACTACCTTCATTAATAATTCGCTCTAATGTTTCTTGCAATTTACCTTGAGCTTCTTCAGGCATATGATATAACTTACTTTGTAATCCCTCATTAACCAAAGCATGTAAACTCTTTCCAAAAATATTAGATTCCCATATTTTTTGAGGGTCACTTTCAAATTCAGATAAAAGATAATTTACAAGCTCTTCTGATTGCCTTTCACTTCCAACAATAGGCGAAACTTCAGTTTCAATATTAGCTCTAATCATATGAATAGATGGTGCAGTTGCTTTTAGTTTAACTCCAAATCTTGAGCCTTGTTTTACCATTTCTGGTTCATCAAGTATAAGTTCATCAATAGAAGGAGTTACAATACCATAACCTTTAGATTTTACTTCATCTAATGCATTTGAAATTTTGTCATATTCATGTTTTATTCTAGAAAAATTAGATATTGTAGAAAATAAATCTCCCTCATTTGAAATAGAAACTCCAGAAACTTCCGATATAATTTTATAAAATAAATCATCTAATAAATAAATTGTTAAATTTACTTCACCAGTTCCAAGAGATATTTCATTTAATCTTGTTTCAGAAATTATTTGAGTATTATTTAAATCTGTAATTTTAGGGCTAATTTCTTTTAAAAGTCTAACACCATTAAATGTTTCTTTTATTTCTTTATATAAATCTTCTTTTAACCAATGTGTTGAATCTAAATTATCAACCCAACGAGGGAAATTAATATTAATTCTTTCAATTGGAAACTCATATAAAACACTACTAAAAATTCTATTTATATCATCTAAAGAAAGATTGGCACAGTTTGTTGCTATAACAGGAGTAGAATATTTTCTTTCAAGCTCTTGTGTTAATGTTTTAGTTTCATCAGAATATGGGAAAGCACTGTTTAATACTATTACAAAAGGTTTTCTTAATTCTTTTAATTCAGAAACAACTCGTTCTTCAGCTTGTATATAATCGTTTCTTGGAATATCAGTTATAGAACCATCAGTAGTTACTAAAACTCCTATTGTAGAATGTTCTTGAATAACTTTTTTTGTACCAATTTCAGCGGCTTTTTCAAATGGAATTTCATCGTCTGACCATGGAGTTTTTACCATTCTAGGCATATCATCTTCTAAATATCCAAGAGCATTATTTACTAAATATCCTACACAATCAACAAGACGAGTTTTTAAAGAAATATTATTATCAATTTTAATTTCTACAGCCTCATTTGGCACAAATTTTGGCTCTGTTGTCATTATTGTTTTTCCAGCAGCACTTTGTGGTAATTCATCTTTAGCCCTTTCTTGTTTATAAGTATTGTCAATATTTGGAATAACAAGTAAATCCATAAAATTTTTTATAAATGTAGATTTTCCAGTTCTAACAGGACCAACTACACCAACATAAATATCACCATCAGTTCGTTTAGCAATGTCCTCATATAATTTTAATTTATTTTCCATTTATAACCTCCTTAGAAATCGTTTGTACAATTAACGTTAATAAATTATATTAGCCAAAAAAATATATATGCACTAAACAGCAAAAAAAATAATATTATATAAAAAGCTTGATACTGAAAAAAATATATGCTAATATAAAGCTCATGAAGGTGATAGAATGAAAGAAAACTATAAAGAAACAATAGAAAAATTAAAAAAATATAAGCAAAATGAAATTGTTAATATAATAGCAAAAAAATATACAGAAGAAGAAAATTGTAAAATAGTAGAGCAATTAAAAAATATAAATTTAGAACAAGTTATAGAATTATATAAAAATGCGGAAAATATACCGTCGATAGATGAAAATAAAATTGAACATATACAATATACTGATTTAAATAGTTTGTCAAATGAACAATTTAAAGAATATAAACAAATTGGTATAGATGTAATAAAAAATAATAAATATGCAGTAATTACAATGGCTGGAGGTCAAGGAACAAGACTAGGGCACAAAGGTCCAAAAGGTACTTTTAAAATTGATACAATAAATGGTGAAAAATATTTATTTCAAATAATAGTAGAATCTTTACAAAAAGCCAATAAAAAATATGATGTTACAATTCCATGGTACATAATGACAAGCGAAGATAATAATGACCAAACAGTGGAATTTCTTGAAAAAAATAATTATTTTGGATATAAAAAAGAAAAAGTAAAATTCTTTAAACAAGGAAAAGTTCCAATGATAAAAACTGATGGTAATATAGTTATAGACCAAAATAAATTAATAAAAGAAGCATCTGATGGAAATGGAAGTATATATAAATCACTAAAAGATGCAGAGCTATTAAAAGAAATGAAATCACAAGGAATAGAGTGGATTTTTGTAGGAGGAGTAGATAATATTTTATTAAAAATAGTAGATCCAATTTTAACAGGTCTTACTATAAAAGAAAATAATTTAATTTCTTCAAAATCTGTAGTTAAGAAAAATGCAAAAGAAAAAGTTGGAGTATTCTGTAAATTAAATGGAGTTCCAAAAGTTATAGAATATACAGAATTACCAGAAAAAATGGCAGAAGACATAGACGAAAATGGTGAATTATTGTATGGAGAAGTAAATATTTTAAGCCATTTATTCAACATAAAAGCATTAGAAAAATTGGCTGAGCAAAAATTACCATATCATACAGCATTTAAAAAATCTAATTACTTAAATGAATTTGGTGAATTTATTGAAGTTTTAGAGCCAAATGCATATAAATTTGAATCATATATATTCGATGGTTTCAGCTTTTTTGATGATATGAGTATACTAAGAGTAAAAAGAGAAGATGAGTTTGCACCAATAAAAAATGCAACTGGTTCGGATAGTCCAGAAACAGCAGTGAAATTATATAATGATTATATTGAAAGAAATAAAAACTAAAATTATTAGTTGTATTAAAAAAGATGAATAAACGAACTATATGTTCATTATATTCATCTTTTTTTGTAATACAATGGAAGTTTTGGTTTAAAAACATTTAGACAAAAACTCAGTCCATTTATCTTACATTTGTTCATCGCCAGGTAAAAAATAATCAACTATACCATAGATTAAAGCACCTATAATAGCGGCCATCCATGAAATAACATATCCAGCTACAAAATATTGTGTAACATATAAAATTACTGCTGATAAAACAAATCCAACAAATCCCCTACCAAAAGGACTAGCTTTTATTCCTGTGAATTTAGAAACTAAAAAATCTAAAACTGTAAGAACTACAGTTGCTATTGCAAGTGACCAAAAATTATTAATTTCAAATCCAGGAGTAAAGAAAGCAGTAATTGCTAAAACTATTGCTGCAGTAACTAATCTACCAATAATTTGCCAAACTGTATTAGTAGAATTTCTTGCCTGACTATTTTCCATATGATTATCTGACATAAAAACCTCCTTGTACACGCAAATGTGTACGAACAATTTTAATTGTTCAGTTATATTATTAACTAAAAAAATTTTATTATACAAAATAAGTAATATTATAATTGTAAAATTAAAACAAAAATGATAAAATCAAGAAAAAGTTATGGCGTAAATATATTAAAGTGACGAACCCACATTCATATATTAAAATTACGTTCGTTACTGGTCGCTGGCTGAAATTAGTATAAAATTTAAATGAGTACTCTAAAATATGCAAGTGCTATTAGAAAGTGGGGCTCCCAAACTGCGCCTCACTACATTTTAATATATGAATACAAATTTCACTCTTTAGTACACTGAACAATAGGAAGATGATAAATGGAAAAATTAAAAGAATGTAAAATATGTCCACATGAGTGTAAAGTAAATAGGTTACAAGGTAAAATAGGAAGATGCAAATGTAATGACAAAATTAAAATTGCATTAGCATCTGTTCATCATTACGAAGAACCATGTATAAGTGGAATAAATGGCTCTGGAACAGTGTTTTTTTCCAACTGTAATTTAAATTGTATATATTGCCAAAATTATGAAATAAGTCAACAAGGAAAAGGTAAAGTAATATCTATAGAGCATCTAGCACAAATTTTTATAAATCAACAGAACAAAAATGTTAATAATATAAATTTAGTAACACCTACAATGTATGTACCACAAATTATAGAGGCAATAAAAATAGCTAAAAATAATGGTCTAAACATACCAATAATTTACAATTCAAACGGATACGAAAATATTGAAACAATAAAAATGTTAAAAGGATATATTGATATATATTTACCAGATTTAAAATATTATTCAAATGAAATTGCAAAAAAATATTCAAAAGTAGACAACTATTTTGAAATAGCAGTAAATGCCATAAAAGAAATGCAAAATCAAGTTGGAAATCCTGTATTTGATAATAATGGAATAATAAAAAAAGGGGTGATAATAAGACATTTAATTTTACCAAACCATTTACTTAATACAAAAAATATATTAAAATACATAAAAGAAAATTTTAGTGAAGATACATATATAAGTTTAATGGCACAATATTTCCCAACGCACAAGGCAAAAGAAGATAAATTAATAAACCGAAAATTAACTAAAAAAGAATATAAACAAATAGAAAATTATTTATATTCATTAAATTTAAAAAATGGATACATTCAAGAGCTTGGTGAACATGAAGAAGAATATGTACCTAACTTTGATTTTTCTGAATAAAGCAGGGGTTATAAGGGGCATAAAGGAGTTTTTATGCATATACAAGATAACGATTTTTATATAACAAATGAAAAATTTAATTTAGAAAATTTTATACAATCTATATTAAAGGAGATTAAATCTATGGAAGAGACTTTAGTTGTTGACAGAATAGAAAACAATATAGCAATATGTGAAAACAGAAATAATGGAAAAATCATAGAAATAGATGTTTCAAAATTACCAAAAGAAATAAAAGAAGGAACTGTATTAAAATATCAAAATGGAATATATAATATTGATTTAGAAGAGCAGAAAAAAATAGAAGAACGAATAAAAGAAAAAATGGAAAATATTTGGAATAACTAAAGCAAAAAAATTATTAAGGGGGCAAAAGAAAAATGGCAAGTAAAAAATCAAAAAATAATAGTGTAATAGGCTCAATTATAGCGGTTGTAATAATTATAGCAATTGCACTATTCGGAGGGGACACACAAGTATTAAATATATTAACTGCATCAGCAAGTGATAATGTTAAAAGTGAAAATATTGAAAATCTACAAAATGTAAGTGTAATAACTGGAAATGATTGTATATCAAAAATACCAGATGATGGATATTTAAGAGTGTATTGTTTTGATGTGGGACAAGGTGACAGTATATTAATAGTAAATGAAGGAAAAACTATGCTAATAGATGCAAGCACAAATGAAATGGGAAGTACAGTTGTTAATTATTTAAAACAGCTAGGAATCAGTAAAATTGATTACTTAATAGGAACTCACCCACATGAAGATCATATAGGTGGATTAGATAATGTAATAAAAAACTTTGATATAAAAACTATTTATATGCCAAAGGTAGTAGCAACTACAAAAACATACGAAGATGTAATTGATGCAATAGCAGATAAAAAGTTAAAAGTTACAAGTCCTAAAATCGGTAATACTTTTAATGTTGGAAATGCAAACTGTGAAATAATGTATACAGGAAATAATAAAGATGAATATAATGAATGTTCTATTGTTGTAAAAATGGAATTTAATGGAGTTAGTTATTTATTTACAGGAGATGCAAATGATAATGTTGAAGAATCAAGACAATGGCCTCAAATAGATGTATTAAAAGTAGGGCACCATGGTTCAAGCACAAGTACTACAACTAAATTTTTAAATCAAATACAACCAAAAGTAGCCTTAATTTCCGTAGGAGAAGGAAATAAATATGGACATCCAACTGAAAGTGTTCTAAAAAGATTAAATAAAATAGGTGCAAAAACATATAGAACAGATGAAGATGAAACTATTTTAATAGTAGGAAAAAATTAAATTATAAAAATATAAGGTCAAGTGAAAAGTTAAAATCAATTCTGTAAAGTAAACACAAATTGTACGATAAAAATGTAGTAAAAAAATTATAAAAAAGTAATAGACAAAAAAAAGATATTATGCTAAGATAATATCATATGCCGGTGTGTTGGAATTGGTAGACGAGGCAGACTCAAAATCTGTTGCCAGAAATGGCGTGTGGGTTCGAGTCCCACCACCGGCACCAAAATATTATTTACCTAACCCAAAAACGATTATCAAAATAATCGTTTTTAAAACTTGTAACAAAATTGTAATATAATTGAAACAATTTTGTAATTGTAGTTTTTTGTTGAAAAGTGTATAATAATATTGTCAAATATTATACTTATGATAAAGGAGGAAAAGTTGCATGGCTAAAAGTAGCAATGGGAATGTAAGAATGGTAATAACAGAGGAAAAAATACTTGCTAACATAGAAAAAGTTCGAAAAATGATAAACCCAAAAAGCAAAAAACAAATTGTTCAATTAGAAGAAGATAGCTATTTTTTAGATTTAATTGCTTCTATAAAATCATATTTAGAAGAATATCCAAAGCAAGATGTATTTCCAAAAAGTGTATATGATGCTGCATATGATTTAATAGAATATGCAACTATACAATTTGAAGAAAATACAAAAAAAATAGAAGAATTAATCCGCAAAAGAGAAACTAATATAGCATTAGCTTCTGAATTGAAAGAAGTTCTTGTTTCCGTAGAAAATAAAGAACCTAATTGGAAAAAGCAAGTACAAGACTTATCTGGAAAATTACCAGAAGAAATAATAGATACTTTAGGAGTATTAGGAAGAGCAAAATCTAAAAAAACACAAACTTATTTAGATTCTTTAAATTTAATTAATACAAAAGTATCTAATTTAGAATCAAATCTATATATAGAAGTTGATATGGAAAGAATAGAAGATAGATCTAAAGCTTTAAGCTATATAGGAATTGAAATCGCCGAATCACTAAAAGATATAGAAAATATAGAAGAGGTTAAAGAACAAGCTAATGAGCAATCAGTGCAAAATGCTCAAGAGCTAGAAGAATCACAAGAAAATCAAGACTTACAATATATAGATGATACAACATTAGAAGTAAAACCTTCATTATGGGACAGAATTAAAAACATGAAATTAATAAGAGGCATAAGATATATTATGAAAATTAAAGTAGTTCTAGAACTACCAGAAATGTCAGAAATAACAGGATTGCCTGAAGGTCGAAATAAAGACAAACAATAAAATTATAATAAATATGCTACTCATTTCTTTGAGTAGTATATTTATTATAAAGTATAAATCTAAAAGCTAATATGTGCGCAATATAAGCCAATTGGATAAACACATATAAAAAAATCTAAAAAAAATTAAAATTTGTATTGACAGATTTTAATTTATATTATATACTAACAATCGTTGATGAAAGACACGCGCCCTTAGCTCAGTTGGTCAGAGCAACCGGCTCATAACCGGTGGGTCCAAGGTTCGAATCCTTGAGGGCGCACCATAAAAGCTTTTAGCTCAATTGATTAGAGCAACCGGCTCATAACCGGGAAGACCAAGGTTTAAATCCTTGAAAGCACATCACAAAAAATGAATACCGTTATAATATCATTAAATAATATACAGTATTCATTTTTTTATTAAAATTTAATATCTGGGTAGGTGGCCGAGTGGCTAAAGGCGGCAGACTGTAAATCTGTTCTCATTCGAGTACGATGGTTCGAATCCATCCCTGCCCACCAAATATGAGTCGATTTATTTCGGCTCATATTTTTTTTAATATATCATATATTGACAAAAAACAAGTTTAAATGTAATATGAGTATATGAGCTTATATTTGAAAGGATTTTTATGAACTTTTTTATATCATTAATAGGAGCATTATTAGGAATATTATTAGCTATAGGAATTACAATTTTCATAATATATTGTAAAATTAAATCAGCAGTTGGAGCTACAAATATGAAGGCATTAACCAATGCTATATCAAATGCAAGCGATTATGAAAAAGAAGAATATAGCCGAGAAAAAAATGTCAGAGGAATGACAAAATTATTAGAAGAAGAAATCTTAAGAGATTTTCCAGAATTTAATAAAGACTTAATATTTTCTATGTGCGAATCAAATTTAATAAAAATATTAAATTCATTAGAATCACGAAATTCTACAAAAATAAATAAAGACCCAAATTTGATTCATTTAAAAAAGAAAATTTCAGAGCAAATAGAAGATATGAAATCAAACAATATAACAGAAAAATACGATAATATAGAGTTTTACAGACATGCAATAAGTGCATATACTAAAAAAAATGGTAAAGCCACAATACAGTTATCAACTACATTAAGTTACTACTACACAACAAATAGAAAAGATAAAAAATCATTTTCAAATATAAAAAAACAAACAAGATATACTTCAGAATTTATATATGTATATGATGAAGCAAAATTCAATGATAACCAAGCTTCTTTTTCGGTGCACTGTCCAAACTGTGGAGCACCATTAAGAAACATAAAAACAAATTATTGCGAATATTGTTCAACATACATAGAAAACATAAATTTAAAAGCTTGGAAAATGTCTTCTTATAAAGAAGATTATAAATATTAGGAGGTAAAATATGGGATTAATTAAAGCTGCCGCAGGAGCAATAGGAAGTACATTTAAAGATCAATGGAAAGAAGCAATTAGATGCGAAGACATGGGAAATGATATACTAATGATGAAAAAAACAACAAGTACAGGTGTAATTTCAAATAAAAGTACAATTATAGTAGGGCCTGGTCAATGTGCAATTATATACGATAATGGTAGAGTAATTGATGCAACAGCTGAAGAAGGTTTATATACATTTGATGATTCATCAACACCATCATTCTTTGCTGGACAATTTGGTGCAGTTTTCAAAGAAATGTGGCAAAGATTCACATATAATGGAGCATCTGCAAAACAACAAGCTGTTTTCTTCTTCAATGTAAAAGAAATTGTAGATAATAAATTTGGAACAAAAACACCAATACCATATGGGGATTGGTTACATTCAATATTAAATGAAGTAAATGGAGAAAGGACACCATTAAGCATAAATATCAGATGTTATGGTACATATAGTTTTAAAATGACTAACCCAGCAGTATTTATGAGTGAAATTGCTGGAACAGCAGATATATACTACAAAAAAGAACTAATGGAAGGTCAAATGAGAAGTGAAGTTGTTGGAGTTTTACAAAACGTATTAAACGAATTGGGAAATTCAAAAAATAAAATTTCACCATTAGAGCTACCAAGTCAAACAGATGAAATGAAACAAATGATGGATGAAAAAGTGTTTGATGAACCAATACGTGCAAGAGGATTATCAATAAAATCATTTGTAATAGAATCTGTAACTCCAGATGAGGCATCACAACAAAAAATTGATGAGTATGAATTGGCTTCTAATAGTAAATTGTTAAAAGCAAAATTAGCAAGTGACTATGGAGAAGCTGTAAAAGCAGCAGGAGCTAACAGTGAAGGGGCAATGAATGGATTCTTAGGAATTGGCATGATGAATATGGCTTCTGGAGGTGTAATGGGAGGCGTATCTCAAAGTGTATGGCAAGATACAACACCACCAGTACAACAACAACCAATAAACAATATCCAACAACAATCAGTAAATAATGCGCCACAAGCAAATCCACAGTCAGTAGCTCAAACAAGTAATAGAGGTGAATGGGAATGCCCAAATTGCCACACAAAAGCAGGTGGAAAATTCTGTCCAGAATGTGGAACTAAAAAACCAGAAAACACAAAAAAATTCTGCACAAATTGTGGAAAAGAAGTAAGACAAGGAGCCAAATTTTGTTCAGAATGTGGAACAAAGGTGGAGCAATAAAAAAAAGAGCGTATAGCTCTTTTTTTTATTGCAAAAATATTGTAATTTATAGTCAAAATATGATATATTATAAACATAATATTTTTGGGAGGATTATAATGAGTAGAGGAAAAAGATATAATGGTGAACAAAAGTTAAATATGAAAAAAGTATTTGCCGTAATTATAACAATCATTGTAATTATAATGTTTTTCATAGGAATTAAAAAAATGCTAAAAAAAGATGAAACAACAGTTAATAATTTTACTGAAATTTCATATTTTACAGCATACAATAATGGAAAATGGGGAGTAATAAACTCAAAAGGCGAAAATATCATAGAGCCAACAAATGGCGAAATGATAGTTATACCAAATCCAAAAAAAGAAGTATTTGTATGTGTGTATGAAGTAAATTACTCAGATGGAACATACAAATCAAAAGCAGTAAATTCTAAAAATGAGCAATTATACACATCATACAATTCTGTTGAAGCACTAAGTAATTATGACCAAAACAATAACATTTGGTATGAAGATAATGTTTTAAAAGTAGAAAAAGACGGAAAATATGGATTAATAAACCTAGATGGAAATGAAATACTTGCATGTCAATACGATAAAATAGAAACTATAAAAGGAGCAAAAAATAGTATACTAGTACAAAAAGACAATTCATATGGTTTAGTTAACACATCAGGAAATATAATAATAGATGCAAATTATGCAGAAATATCAGCTTTAACAACTGATTATACAAATGGATACATAGTAAAAAATGCAGACGGAAAATTTGGTATAATGGGAATAAACAAAGAGCAAATACTAGATTTTAAATATTCTGATATAAAACATGTATTTGGAAACGACATGTATATTGTAAAAGAAGATGATACTTGGAAAATTGTAAATAAATCTGGTGATAAAAACATTGAAATAAACTACAGTGATGTTAAATCAATAGATGGTGAAAACTTGGTAGTAGTAAATAATGGTAAATATGGTATTTCTGGAATTGATAAAACAGAAAAAGTAAAAAGTGAATATCAAAATATACAATACGCTTTTTCAGACTATTATATAGCTAAAAAAGATAATAAATATGGAATAATAAATTCTAATGAAGAAATATTAGTACAATTTGAATATGATTCTTTAAAGTTTAATAAAGATGCAGATTGTTTAGAAGGTACTAAATCAAACGATTCAAATACTTATTTAATAGATAGAAATTTACAATTAAAATTGACAGGTATGAATCCAACTGTACATAATGGATACATAAGAATAAATGTTGATAATGAATATAAGTTCTACAATTTAAAATTTGAAGAAAAAACAAATAGAGATGTGTTTGGTAATAATACATTATATGTTGCTAAAAATGATGGTAAATATGGATTAGTAAATAAAGATGGAACTTTAGTTGTTCAATATCAATATGAAGATATCAAAGAGCAAAATGAATATGGTTTTGTTGCAGTTAAAAAAGATGGAAAATGGGGAGTAATAGACCAATATGGAAATGTACTTGCAGAGCCTAAATATGAGCTTTCTGATATATCAAAAATTAGTGTTATTGGAAAATGGCACTTAGCTGAAAATGTTAATACTGCATACTATGTGTGCGAATAGTAAAGCGGCCTTTTGGCCGTTTTATTGTATGCAGTGAATGGCGGTGGAATTGGGGACGGTTCTGTTTTCCCATTTTTGGGAATTTGGGACAGTCTTTGAAATTTTCTGCAAATATATAAGTTGTTATTGCTTTGCAAATTGGGAACGTTAAAAATCTTCATTATTGATTTGAAGAATGTCCCAAATTCCCAAAAATGGGAAAACAGAACCGTCCCCAATTCCACCGCCCGAAAATAAATTTTAAAAAAGTTGGTGAAAAATAATGAAATTAAATATTGGTAATGATATAATTGAAACGGAAAGAATAAAAAAACTTTGTGAAAAGTATAACGAAAAATTTAAAAATAAAGTTTTTACTAATAAAGAAATTGAATACTGTGAAAGCAAGGGCATAAACAAGTATCAATCTTATGCAGGTAGATTTGCAGCCAAAGAAGCCATATTTAAGGCTATTTCAAGCAAATTAAATAACAAATACCAAATTAATTGGAAAGATATCGAAATAATAAATAATTCTTCTGGAAAACCACACGTTAATTTAAATAATGTAGATTTCATAGAAGATATTGATATTAGTATATCCCATGTAAAAGAATATGCTATGGCTACAGCAATTGTGGCTATAAAATAGGAGGAATATATGGAATTATTTGATTCTCATGCACATTATGATGATGAAAAATTTGATAAAGATAGAGATTATATAATAAAAGAAATATATAATTCTGGTGTTACAAAATTTGTAAGTGCAGGATATAATCTAAAGTCTTCAAAAAAAGGAATTGAACTTTCAAACAAATATGATTTTGTATATACTACCTGTGGAATATCACCAAACGATATCTCACATGAAAAAGATAAAGTCGATTCACAATTATTACAAATAGAAGAATTAGCAAAAAATAATCCAAAAGTGCTAGCAATTGGTGAAATTGGACTAGACTATTATTGGAATAAAGAAAACAAAGATTTACAAAAATATGTATTTTTAAAACAAATAGAAATAGCAAATAAACTTAATTTACCAATAGTGATACACACAAGAGATGCTATAATGGATACAATTGATATAATAAAAAACACAAATTTTGTCAAACCAGGAGTTTTTCATTGTTGTCCATTCAATAAAGATTTAGTACAAGCTGGACTAGATAAAGGATTTTATATATCTTTTGCAGGACCTGTAACATTTAAAAATTCAAAAAATGCAGAAGAAATTGTAAATATTGTTCCATTAGATAAAATATTAATTGAAACAGATAGTCCATATTTATCTCCTGAACCAAATAGAGGAAAGCGAAATGATTCAAGAAATGTTAAATATATAGCAGAAAAAATAGCAAAATTTAAAAATATTGATATTGATCAAGTAGCTGAAATAACATACAAAAATGCAAGACAAGTATTTGATATAAAATAAGAATAAAATTTAACATTTTGAATATAATATAAATAGAATAAACTGGAAAATATTAGTAGTAAATGGAGTAAAAGCAAAATATTAGTACAAAGTAGAAAAACATAAAATTGTAACTAGAAAAAGTGAAGCGTAAAAGTAAGATTCGCCTAGAAAATTGCTGCTAATATGCATAAATTTGACAAAAATAATTAAAAATGCTATAATAAACACGTTGCTAAAAAAGGAGGGAACGAATTTCTTATGAAGAAAGATGATAAAGCTTCGATATCCTTAAAAAAAGTGATATCAATAAGCATAATTTTATTATTCATTATGGGAATAGGAGTTATGGCAGCAAGTTCAAAGCTTAATAACGTAAAAATAATACTTTCAGATGGTTACGAAATGGACGTATTAACATCAAAAACAAAAATTTCAGAAATATTAGATGAAAACCATATAATATTACTACCAACTGAAAACGTAATACCAAGCTTAGATGAAGAAATATCTGATAACAAAACAATAAGAATTGCTCAAAACGGAGTTAATTCTAAAGAAACCGAAATAGTATCAGAAGAATTATCTATGGAAAAGGTATTAGCAGATTATAATTCTGTAACAGAAAAAATAATCAAGGAACAAGTTACTATAGCATACGAAACAGAAACAAAAGATCTTTCAACAGGAAACGGACAAAAAGAAGTAAAAATAGTACAAAATGGTGTAGATGGATTAAAAGAAATATCATACAAAGTAAAATATTTAAATGGGCAAGAAGTGGAAAAAATCCAAATCTCAGAAAATGTTATACAAAATCCAGTAAACTGTATAAAAGAAATTAGAAATAAAAAAGTTGTACAAGTAACATCAAGAAGTTCTTCATCAGTTTCTACAAGTGCACCAAGTGTATCAAATAGTACTTCTTCACTTGCATCAAAAGTTTCAGGTATGACACCAAAAGTAACAACTTTAAATGCATCAGCATATTGTGCTGCATCATGTGGTGGAAATACAAAAACAGCATGTGGCGCTACAGCTAAAGCATGGTATACAGTTGCTGCAGGTAAAGGATATGCAATGGGTACAATTATATATATACCATACTTTGCAAATCAACCAAATGGTGGATGGTTTATAGTACAAGACAGAGGTGGAGCTATAACAAATAATAAATTAGATGTATATATGTCATCATACTCTGAATGTATAAATTTTGGTAGAAGAAATTTAGAATGCTATATATATGAATTTTAAAAAATAATTATGAAATGAAGAGATAGAAAAAACAAAAAAATTCTATCTCTTTAATTTTTGCACAATGTACATAGGGAAAGTTGCACTATCCCCCTTGATTCTATATCTTTTTCCAAAACTGTAAACATAAAGTGGAAAAATATGGAAATATGTGTTATAATAAAATGAGTATTGAAAAATGAAAGGGAAGGGTATATGAAAAAAGATAGGAAAGTCTTAACTAAATGGATGTATTGGTTCTCACTAGCGTTTGCTCTTATACTAGTATATAAAATATTAGATTCATTTTTAGCAATAAGTACATGGGTATCTAATTTATTTTCCATAGTAACTCCATTTATTATAGGTGTTATTATTGCATATATTTTATATATACCATCTAGAAAATTAGAAAGTATTTATAATAAAGCAAAATTTATAAGAAAAAAATCTAGATTGCTTAGTGTTTTAACTGTATACATATTAGTAATAATATTATGTATTATTGCAATTAGATTTTTTGTACCAGCCATAGTAGACAGTTTTCAAGATTTAGTAAATAATTTCCAAACTTATTATAATACTATAAAAGAAAAAATAATGTCATTACCAGAAGACTCAATTTTAAAAAGTGATAATGTAATTAATGCAATTAATCAACTAAACAATTTCAATATACAAGAATACATAAATCTAGATAGAATAACTAAATATGCACAAGGAGTACTAAGTTTTGCATCTGGAATATTCGATATATTTGTATCATTAGTAGTATCGATATATTTATTATTAGAAAGAAAAGAAATAGTTAGCTTTTTTAAAAAATTGTTAGGTTCAATTTTTTGTAAAGAAACATATCAAAATATTGGAAAATATTTTCATAGAACAAACGAAATATTTTGTAAATTTCTAGTAAGTCAATTCCTAGACGCTATTGTTGTTGGTGTATTAGCATCAATCGCAATGTCAATAATGGGAGTAAAGTATTCTATATTATTAGGATTATTTATAGGAATATTTAATATGATACCATACTTTGGAGCAATAATGGCAGTAGTTATTTCTATATTCATAACTATTTTAACTGGAGGATTATCAAAAGCAATAGAAATGGCTATAGTAGTTGTAATATTACAACAAATAGATGCAAATGTTATAAATCCAAAAATTGTTGGAGAATCACTAAAAATGAGTCCATTACTTGTAATATTTTCCGTAACAATAGGTGGTGCATATTTTGGAATACTTGGAATGTTTTTAGCAGTACCAATTGCAGCAGTAATTAAATTACTATTATGTGATTTAATAGAATATAATTACCAAAAAAGGAAAAATTGACAAATACTTCAGAATAGCGTAAAATAGTGATATCTGAAGATGAAAGAAGAGGATTGATATATGTCAAATAATAATATGAAATTTTTTGATAACCTCGTGTCGAAAACCAAAGTTTATTTAGTAATAATAGCAATATTATTAATACTAATTTGCATTATGAAACCAGTATGTATAATACCAGCTATAATTATTTATATATTTATAGTTATATATGCATTTTGGACAGATAATAAAAGAAAAGCAGAATTATCTGAACATATAAAAGAATTAAACTTTAATGTAGACAAAGTATCAAAAAGATCATTAATAAATTCGCCATTTCCATTGTTAATTGCAGAAACAAATGGCAATATTATATGGAAAAATGCAAAATTCATGCAAGAATTTAATAAAGGTGATATTAGTAAATATTTTAATAAATTATTAAAAGAAATAAAATTAGAAATTGAAAATAATCAAAAAATAAAAGATAACAAAGTTATAACTAATATTGTAGTTGAAAAAAAGAAATATAAAGTCATAGGAGAATATATAAAAACAAAATCAAATGATAAAAAAAGCGAAAAAGAATATATGGTTACATTATATTTTCTAGACGAAACTGAAAAAGAAAAAATATTAGAAAACTTTGAAAACTCAAGAGTATGCGTTGGTATTATAAAAATTGATAATTATGAAGAAACAATGCAAAGAATTGATGGAGAAGATCAAAGCCAAATTTTAGCAAAAATAGAAAAAAATATATATGAATGGGCAAATGAATTTAAAGGTTTAATAATAAAATCTGAAAGAGATACATTTGTGCTAATTTGTGAACAACAAAACTTAAAACATCTAGAAGAAGGAAAATTTGCTATATTAGATGTTATAAAAGGAATTAACATTCCAGAAAAAGTTCAAGCAACACTTAGTATATCAATATCAAATGAAGGTGAAAATAATTATCAAAAATATAAAAACGCCAAAGACGGTATTGATATTGCATTAGGTCGTGGTGGAGATCAAGCAGTAGTAAGAGAAAATGGTAAATATATTTTCTTTGGAGGAAAAACAGAAGAGCTTGAAAAAAGAACTAAAGTTAAGGCTAGAATTGTTGCTCAAGCTTTAGAAGAAATCATGATGGATTCCGAAAATATTTTAATAATGGGGCATAGCAATGGAGATATCGATTCAATGGGCTCATCATTAGGAATTTATAGAATTGCTAAAACTTTAGGTAAAGATGCTTATATTGTTAATGAAACATATGGTATGAGTTTAGGTAAATTTATAGAATCTCTAAAAGAAGAAACTATTTATAACGATGTTTTTATAGGAAAAGATAAAGCATTAGAAATTGCAAATTCAAACAGTTTAGTTATTGTAGTAGATACAAATAAAAGAACTTATGTAGAAGCACCAGAGTTATTAGAAAAAACAAGCAAAATTGCAATAATAGATCATCACAGAATGAGCACAGAATATATAGAAAATCCAATTTTATCATTCCAAGAAGTATATGCATCATCTGCAGCAGAGCTTGTTACAGAATTAATTGTGTATTCAAAAAATGATATAAAATTATCTACAATAGAAGTAGAGTCATTATATGCTGGTATAATGATGGATACAAAAAACTTTACATTCAAAACAGGTGTTAGAACATTCGAAGCAGCAGCATATTTGCGTAGATGTGGTGTTGATATTATAAAAGTAAAAAAATGGTTCCAAAGTGATTTAGACACATATAATACAATATCAGAAATTGTATCTAGTGCAGATGTTGTGTATGACAGTATTGCAATTGCTGTATATAATGAAAAAGATACTAATGCAAATATAATTTGTGCAAAAGCAGCGGATACTTTATTAACTATAAGTGACATTAATGCATCATTTGTTATTGGTGTAAATGGTGAAAAAGTATTTATAAGCGGACGTTCTATTGGTGATATAAATGTTCAAGTAATATTAGAAAAACTTGGAGGTGGAGGTCACATAACACTTGCAGGTGCTCAAATTGAAGGTTTGAGTATAGATGAGGTAAAACAGGAATTAATTAATAGAATTAATGAGTATTTTATTGAAAGTATATAATTTATGGGGACGGAGAAAGTGATTCACTTTCTCCGTCCTTTATGGTGATATAGATGTATTTTTAACGCGTTCCCAAATACAGCCAAATACATTTCGAATGCGTCGCCAAAAAATTCCTTGATTAATTGCCAAATTTAATATATTATATACAAAGAAATTTACATATGAAAGGTGAAAAAGATGTACTTAAAAAGATTAGAATTACAAGGATTTAAATCATTTGCAGATAAAACCGTTTTAGAATTTAAGCCAGGAATTACAGCCGTAATTGGACCAAATGGTTCTGGAAAAAGTAATATTTCAGATAGTATAAGATGGGTTCTTGGTGAACAAAGTATGAAATCATTAAGAGGTGCCAAATCAGAAGATATAATATTTGCTGGAACACAAAGCAGAAAATCTTTAGGATTTGCAGAAGCTTCTATTGTAATAGATAACTCAGATGGTGAATTGCCTGTAGAATATGCAGAAGTAATTGTTACAAGAAAAATATATAGAAGCGGTGAAACCGGATATTTTATAAATAAAGTTCCATGTAGACTAAAAGATATATTAGAGCTATTTATGGACACAGGAATTGGTAAAGATGGATATTCTATAATTGGACAAGGTAAAATAGACGAAATATTAAGTAACAAATCAGAGGACAGACGACACATATTTGAAGAAGCTGCTGGAATTGTAAAATTCAGAGCAAGAAAATCTGAATCTGAAAAAAAGTTAGAGCAAACTAAATTAAATTTATTAAGAATAAATGATATATTATCAGAAATAGAAGCAGGATTGGCTCCACTTAGAATTCAATCAGAAAAAGCGAAAAGATTTTTAGAATTGCACGAATCATTAAAAGATATAGAAGTTGGATTATTCATATATAATATTGAATCATATAAAGAAAAATTAGCTCAAGTTGTTGAAGATTTAAAAATTATTGAAGCACAAAAAAATGATGAAGATGAAAAATTAAATACAATGCAAGCTAATAAAATAAGCTTAAAAAATCAAATAGATAAATTAACAGAAGAAATTGAAAAGTGCCAAAACTTAGGCTTTGAAAGTACTAATCAAATTGAAAAAATAAATTCAGAAATAGGAATTTCAAATGAAAAAATATTACACAACAAAGAAAATAACGAAAGATTAATATCAGAAGTAGAAGATGCAAAACAAAAAATAAAAGATTTGCAAGATGAAAAAGATGCAAAAAAACAGAAAAAAGATTCATTATTTTCAAGCAAAGAAAAATTCGAAAAAGAGCTACAAGAAAAAGAATCTGAATTAAGCAAATTGACTGAAAACTTATCATCACAAGAGCTTGAAATAGAATCAAAAAAACAAATTATTGAAAAAAATACTGATACTAAATATGAAAAAAATATAGAAATAAGCTCTTTAAATGCAAACTTTGAAAACTTAGAAAAAAGACAAAAAAGCATAAAAAATGAAATTGCAGAAACTATTTCAGAGCTAGATAAATCAAGAGACCAAAAACAAGAAATGTCAAAAGAATTTAGCAAAATTGAAAATCAAAAAAATAATATAACAAAAGAAATAGAAGAAAATTCAAATAAAAAGGCAGAAATAGAAAATAAAATAAAAGAATTTAATAATAAAATAGAAAAAATTTCTTATGAATTAAGAATGAAAGATTCAAGACATAAATTCTTAGTAGAAACCGAAAAAGAAAAAGAAGGATATACTAAAGCTGTAAAATCACTATTAATTGATTGTGACAAAAATAGCGAACTAAATAAAGGTGTACATGGGATATTAGCAAATTTGATTTCTGTAGAAAAACAATACGAAACAGCAATAGAAATGACACTTGGTGGAATGCTTCAAAATATAGTAACAGATAATGAAGAAGTAGCAAAAAAACTAGTAAATCACTTAAGAGCAAACAATTTAGGAAGGGCATCATTCTTACCTATAACTTCAATTAAAGGAAGCAAAGTAGAAAAAATAAAAGGTAAATTTCCTGGATTAATAGGAGTTGCAGCAGATTTAGTAAAATATGATAAAAAGTACGAACAAATTGTGTATAACTTACTTGGAAGAACTGTTATAGTTGACAATATGGACACAGGAATAGTCCTAGCAAAAGAAAATAAATATGCTTTCAGAATTGTCACTGTAAAAGGTGATATAATAAATGCTTCTGGAGCAATAACAGGTGGTTCTGTAGCTCAAAAAACAGTAAATATTTTAGGAAGAGGAAGAGAAATTGAATCATTAGCAGCAGAAATAAAATCTCTACAAAAAAGCTTACAAGAAATAAAATTAAGCAAAGAAGAATATGAAGATTCAATATCAGAATTTATAGAAGAATCTAAAGTATTAGAGCAGAAGTTACAAGAAGTAAATATTGTATACGCAACCGAAAAACAAAAAATGGTTTCAGTACAAGAGTCTGTATCAAGATTAGAAACAACATTACAAAAATTAAGAGATGAAGATAAAAAAATACAAGAACAAAAACAAAACATAAAATCTCAAAAAGAGGAAATTTTAAAATCTATACAAGAAATAGAAAAAGAAATCAATGAATTATCTATAGTAATAAAAGAATTTGCAGAAAAAAATAGCGAAAACCAAAAATATATAGATGATTTAAATTTTGATATAACAAATTTAAAAATATCAGTATCTTCATTCGATGAAAGTGGATCTTCAATAGATGAAATGGTTGAACGTATTGAAAAAGATATTGAAAATTACAATAACGCAATTGAAGTAAAAACAAAAGAAATAGAAGAATTAAAAAATGAAGATATTAAGCTTAAAGAAAAAATTGAAAATTTAAAAAATCAAATAACCGAAATACAAAATAATGTATCAATAAGTAGTGAAACAATCGAAAAATTAAAAAATGAAAGATTAGAAAAAAATAAAGAGTCTGAAAAAATTGAAAAAGATATAACAGCCCAATTTAATTTATTAGAAGACCTAAAAGGAAATTTAGTAAAAATCGATGTAAAGAAAGCTAAATTAGAGCAAGATATAGATACAGTTGTCAATAATTTATGGGATGAATATGAACTTACACCAAATAATGTAAGTGATTATAAAAAAGTTGAAAATGTTCAAAATACTCAAAAAGAAGTAAACAGTATTCGCTCAGAAATTAAAGATTTAGGAAGTATAAATATAGATTCTATCGAAGAATACAAAAAAACAAAAGAGCGTTATGATTTCATGTGTGAACAAAGATTAGATTTAGAAAATACTACTGCGAAACTTAGAAAAATGATTTCTGAAATAACAGACACAATGAAAAAGCAATTCATAGAAAAATTCAAATTAATAAACAAAAACTTCAATGAAGTATTTGTCCAACTATTTGGAGGCGGAAAAGCAGAGCTAATATTAGAAGATGAAGAAAATGTATTAGAATGTGGAATAGATATAAAAGCACAGCCTACAGGTAAAAAACTACAAAATATGACGTTACTTTCAGGAGGAGAAAAAGCATTTACAGCTATTGCTTTATTATTTGCAATACTAAAAATAAATCCAGCTCCATTCTGTATTTTAGACGAAATTGAAGCAGCTCTAGATGATGTAAATGTTTATAGATATGCTGAATATTTGAAAAAATTCTGTGGTGATACACAATTCTTAGTTATAACACACAGAAAAGGAACAATGGAAGCGGCAGATACTGTATATGGTGTAACAATGGAAGAAAACGGAATTAGTAAACTTCTTTCAATGAAACTTGCACAAGGGAAGTAATCGTGAATTAAATATAAAAATAGCTTTGATAGTGTAAGAACGCTATAAAAATAGGCTATGAAAATATTATTGATGTAAAATATAAGGAGATAGACTATGAGAAATAAAATTAAAAAGCAATTATGCATTATATTTATACTTTTTGTTATATTTAATATATTAAAAACATCTAGTGCAAATGTAATTTCACTAAATTCTTCGAAAAAGGACAATTTAGTAAAAGCAGGAGAAATAATAGAAATAACTATAACTAAAGGAGATAATCAAAATATAGCGGAAATTGATGGACAAATCGCATATGACACAAATTTATTAGAAATTGTTTCTTATGATAATGGAAAAAAATACAAAAATCTGTCAGATAAAGTAGAATATTTTAAATTAACTCAAGATAATAAATTTACAATAATAGATATTGCTAATGTTGAATCAAATATAGTAACTATTGGATTTAAAGTAAAAGATGGAGTGGAATTTGATACTACAGAAATAAAATTTAATAAATTAAGTGTGTTTGATACAAATTTAACATTAGTAATAGACGAGGCAGAGCAGGTTATTACATTAAAAAATAAAAGTAATCAAAATTGGATGAATGTTGTAATGATTGTACTAATAATATTAATAATTTTTGCTATAATAATTAAAATTGCAAATAAAAGTAAGAAAAATAGGAGAAAAAGCAGAGCAAATAGATATAAATAAAAATATTAAATATGTAAAAGGAGAAGTAAAAAATGATAGTTTTTATCTATTCATTTTTTACTTCTCTTTTGTATAATAGAAAACTTGAATCATAAATTAAGGTTTATAGTATTTTTCTCAATATAAAAGTAATTTAATACAATATTTTTTTGTTCTATTTCCTTATGTGCATAACATTTACAAAATTTTGCAAATAAAAACAAAAAATATTACAAAAATGTTACGAAAATATTACGATTACTTAACAAATTCCTCAAAATATTGAATTTACGCATGTCATTTTATATAATAAAAGTATATAATTATACAAAGGAGGATAAAAAATGAGTAAAATGAAAAAAGTATTATCAATAATGTTTTTGCTTTTTGTAGTATTTTGTCTAAAAACGAATGCATACGAGATGAACTTTGGTAATACACCAGCTCAAGTAAGTCCTGGCGAAACATTTACAGTAGAACTAGCAGTAGATGAAAATACATATTTAGCCAACGGACATATTACTTATGATAGCAACCTATTTACTTATGTAGGAGTAGATGTGCAAAATATGACAGCTTCTGTATATGAAAAAGAGGGAAATATTTCATGGATGTATACAGAAATAAGTAATACACCAGTAGGTGTAAAATCATTTAAATTTAAATTTAAAGCAAAGGAGGTTACTAAAACAAGTTCTGGAGATTTCGTTGTTTGCGGATTAGAAGAAGAAGGTCCAAAATTCATAACAACAAAAGACTATACATATTCAGATACAGAAGTTGCAGGAAGAAAATTACAAACTGTAACAATATATGTTCCAATTGATTTAACTGTAAATCCAACAGATATGGAATTGCAAGTTGGAGAAACAAAAGTAATAACATCAAATAAAGATGGTTTAAAATTTGAATCAAAAGATGAAAATATAGCTAAAGTTGATGAAAATGGAAATGTTACAGGAATAAACCCAGGAACTACAATTATAAAAGTAACCGACAAAGATGGAAAAACAGCTGAGGTAAAAGTAACAGTAACTGAGCCTAAAAATGTTACTGAAGAAGATAATTCACAATATAATGATGTGATTCCTCAAGCAGGTAGTAAAAAAACATTTTTTATTATAGGAATAGTATTTTTTGCAGTAGGAGCAGTTATATTCATAAGATATAAAAAATATAGAAAATTATTTGTAATAATACCATTAGTAGGTATGTTAACATTACCAAATATTACACAAGCCTTTACAAATATAGATACAACAAAAATAAAATCAGGAATATTTACAAAATTAGAAGACGTATCAAACGTAGTTGCAATTAGCCCAAATGATTCATTTAAATATGGACAAAATTTAGTTCAATCAGATATTGATGGAGCAGATGGAGTTTTTGCTGGTAATAATTTACAACTTCAAAAAGTAGTAGATAAAAATGGAAATGAAGTACAAAAAGGAAATGCAATAGGAACAGGATACAAAGTATCTGCAAACACATTAGGCTATGAAGATGAAGTAGCAGAGTATAATGTGGTTTTATATGGAGATGCAGATGGTAATACAACATTTTGTGATAATAATGACATTGATGTAATCAGAAAAGACTATGTATATAAGAAAAAAGCAACAGATGTTTATAAAATAGCAGCAAATTTATATGCATATGATGATATGTTAGATGTTAGTGACATACAAAGAATGATTCTAAAACGTTTTGATAATTTAGATAAATTAAAAGGAAAAGATGGAACAGATGGAAAAGATGATACAACACTTGTTAATCCATTTCCAGAAGCAGAAAGTCCTATAAAGTTAGAACCAAATAAACTAACATTAGATATAGGCGATATTGAAAAAATAAAAGCAACTGGAGCAACAGGAACTTTAACTTGGGAATCAAGAAATCCTGATATAGCAGAGGTTGATTCAGAAGGAAACATAACAGGTATATCAAAAGGAAATACAATTATAACTGTAACAGATGAGGATGGAAATACAGCAACTATATATGTAGTTGTAAAAAATCCAGCAACAAGTATAATTATAGATCCAAATACTTGGACAACAGAATTAGATAGTGGTGAAACAAAACAATTAACATATAAATTAACACCAAAAACAAATCCTTATCCAGATGCTGTTATAACTTGGAGTTCATCAGATGAAAGTATTGCAACAGTTGATGAAAACGGAGTAGTAACACCTGTAGAAGTAGGTGAAGTCGAAATAACAGTAACAGCTACAGTTCCAGCAGAAGATACTGCAGATGGAAAAGAAAGAATTTTAACAGATGTATGTAAAGTTGTAATAAATCAAGCTGCAAGTGAAGAAAATTCATATGTAGATCCAAAAGACGTTACATTAAATCTAAATGAAGATTATAAAGAAAAAACAAAAGATTTAACAATATACTTATCACCAGAATATTCAAATTCAACAGTTGAATGGAAAATTGAAGATGGTAGAGATGAAATTAAATTTACAGACACATCAGATACAACAGCTAAAACTGTTACGGTAGAAGGCTTAAAAGTAACTGATAAAGATGTAAAAGTAACAGTTACAGTAACAAATAAAAATCCAGAATTACCAGGATTTACAAAAGACGTAGTTGTTAGAGTTATAAAAAGTGCATCAGAAATTAAAGATGTAATAGGAAAAAATCCAAATGATGTAAATGATCCAAATAAAGATGACAATATAATAGATGGTAGTGTATATCCAATAGTAGATGGAACATTAATTTTACCAAATAATTCTACATATTATATGGGAGTAGAATATGATCCTGAAGATTCAACTTCAGCAGTAGAATGGAGTTCTGAAAATGAAAATATTGCAACTGTAGAAGGAATTGAAGATACTATAGGAAAAATAACTACAGCCAAAGAGCAACAAGGTAATACAACTATAAAAGCAACAACAACTGATAAAGGTGTAGAAAGTGATCCAGTAAAAGTATATGTTGCAAAAATAGAATTAGCTGGAACAAACACAGTTGAAGAAGGATTAGACATAGAAGATATAGTAGCAAACATTTATCCAACAGATCTAAAATCAAATGCAATAAAATGGGAAACAGAAAACCCAGAAATAGCAACAGTTGATGAAAATGGAAAAGTACATGGAGTAAAAGAAGGAAAAACAACATTAACAGCAACATTATGTGCAAGCGATGGAAGCAAAACAGCAGTTAAAGCTACAATGGAAATAACTGTAAATCCAAAATTAGATATAGCAGATGATGAAACTGGAGATAAAATAACAGATAAAACTGAAATAATAATGAATGCTGATACAATAAGAACATTATCAACAAATGTAAATGGAGATATATTAAATGTTGAAATTATAGATAATGATGAATGTTTAGATGGTGTTCAACCAACAGATGGAAAAATAAATATAGACGCTGCTAACAAAACAGGTGTAGCAACAATTAAAATAAGTTACAAAAATGGAGTTACAGAAGTAATTAATATAACTGTTATTGTAGGAAAAATGACAATAGTACCAGAACAAAATGAAATTTTCCAAAATGAATCTACAAGAATTAATGTAGAAAGCCTAGCTCCATCAGCATTATTAATCAAAAATGAAACAGTAAAATGGAGTATAGATGATAAAAACACAGTAGCAAAAGATGCAACAATAAAAGCTAGTGGAAGAGAAAGTGCAATATTAACAGCAGGAGAACAAACTGGTAAAGTAACATTAATAGCAGAATATGGCGAAACAGGAATAACAGCAACATGTGAAGTAACTATTAAAAAAGAATTAGAAATAACATCAGGTGATACATTAATAGTTCCAAAAGGTAAAACAGAAACAATACAAACAAATTACGATAATTCACAATTAACATTTAAATCTAACAGTACAACTATTGCAACTGTAGGAGAAAAAACAGGTGTAGTAACCGGAGTAAAAGAAGGTGAAACAACTATAACAGTAACAACACCAGATGGACAAACTAAAGATGTTCAAGTAACAGTAGCTTCAATTGAATTAACAGGAAAAGACTCTGTTGAAGTTGGACAAGAAACAACACTAACTGCAAGTATAAAACCAGATTCTTTAAAAAATAATAGAGTAGTTTGGTCATCAAGTGATACATCAGTAGCAACAGTAGACTCAAATGGAAGAGTAACAGGAATAGCACAAGGAACAACAACAATAACAGCTACAATGTTAGATAATAATGGAAATCCAACTAATGTAAAGGCAAAAAAAGAAATTACAGTAAATCCAAAACTTGATTTAAATGTAAGTGATACTATAATATTAAAGGTTGGCGGAACAATAGATATTACAAATAATTCAGGATTAAATGATGAATTATTATCATTTACATCTGCAGATGATTCAATAGCTGATGTAGATAACGAAGGTGTAGTTACTGGTAATAAAGCTGGAACAACATATGTTACAGTAAAATACAAATCAGGAGAAACATCAACAATAAAAGTAACTGTAATAGTAGGAACTTTAAAAATAGATGAAAGTCGTAAAATGAAATTAGGAAATTTTGCACAAATAAATAAAACAGTAACACCAACGACATTAGAAACATATGGAATCGTATGGTCATCAAGTAATCCATCAGTAGCAGAAGTAGGAAGTTCAACGGGATTAGTAATTGCTCAAGGTGTAGGTACAGCAAAAATAACAGCAAGAATTGCTGGAACAGATATTGTATCTAATGAGTGTACAATAACAGTTAAAGATGACATAATTATAACAGCAGAAGATATTCTTCTAGCAAAAGGTGAAAAAGGAACAGTACCATATGAATATGATGGAGACTCTGCTGATATACAATGGTCAATGAGTTCAACGGACATAGCTACTGTTAGCAATGGAACAATTACTGCAAATAATAAAGTAGGAACAGCAGTAGTTACAGCAAAAAATAAGGTTACAGGACAATCTGATACAGCAAATGTAATAGTAGGAGACATTACATTAGCAGGAGATAACCAAGTAGAAGTAGGAAAATATACTACAATTACTCCAACAATAGGTCCAGATGCAATAAAAAATAATAGAGTAAGTTGGACATCAAGTGATCCATCAAAAGCAACAGTAGATCCTAGCGGAAGAGTAACAGGAATAGCACAAGGAACAACAACAATAACTGCTGTAGTGTTAGATAAAGATGGAAATCCAACAAATATAAAAGCAACAAAAACAATTACCGTAAATCCAGAACTTAATTTAACATCAAAAGATACTATAATATTAGCAGTAGATGGAACATCGCAAATAACAACAAATGCAAGTAAAGATATATTATCTTATGAAACATCAAATAGTTCAGTTGCAACAGTAAATGAAACAGGACTTGTAACAGGTAATAGTGTAGGAGAAGCAACAATAACAGTTCAATATGAATCTGGAGAAACATCAACAATAACAGTTAAAGTAATAGTAGGCGAAATAATACTTACAAATACTACCGTAAAAGTTGGTGCAACAAAAGAAGTTCCAAGAACAATAAATCCTACAATACTAGAATCTTATGGAGTAACATGGGAATCTAGTGACACATCAGTAGCAGAAGTAGGAACTTCAACAGGAATTGTAACAGGTAAAAAAGTAGGAACAGCAACAATAACAGCAACAATAAAAGGAACAAAAATTTCAAATACATGTACAGTAACTGTAACAGATGATGTAATAATAAACGAAGATGAAATTGTTGTTGCAGTAAATCAAACACTAAGTGTACCATTTGAATATAATGGAGATAAAACTAAAATAAATTGGAAGGTAAGTGATACTAAAGCTCAAGTAACTAAAAATACAGATGGAACTGTTTCGATAAAAGGTCTAACTTCTGGAACAACAACATTAACTGCTGTAAACACAACAACTAATAAACAAACTATAGTTAATGTAACAGTAATAGATTTAACTATAGATTCAGTTACTTCATTAGTTGTTGGTGAAATGACAGGAGTAAATACAAATATAGCACCTATTGATTTAACAGGATATACTTTAAAATATGAAAGTTCAAATGATAGCATATTTACAGTAAATAATAGTGGACTTATAACTGCTAAAGGTGTAGGAAGAGCAGTATTAACTGTAACATTAACAAAAGGTAATGCAACAATATCAAGAACAAGAACTATTGTTGTTAGTAAATCTAGCACAACAATTGAGGGGCAATATGGTGATATCTTAACAAATGCTAAAATAGATACAGTAGTAGGTCATACACCTATAGCATTAAAAGCAACAGGAACATCATCAGAAGCTTCATTTACATGGACTTCTAGCAATACAAATGTTGCAACAGTAAATAGCAATGGACAAGTTACAATAAAATCAGCAGGAGAAACAACAATAACTGTAACTGATAATGTAGCAGGTGGAAATACTGTAACAGTAACAGTCAATGTAATTGGAGCATCAATTACTGGTAATGATAAAATTTACTCACCAGGATACTCTGAAATAGGAGAGCCTAATACAGTAAGTTTAACTTCATCAATTTCTCCTTCACCGATATCCGGAGCACAAGTTACATATAAATGGGATTCAGAAGATGAAGATATAGCAACTGTTAACCCAAATACAGGTTTAGTAACTGGAATAACAGAAGGAACAGCAAAAATAACATTAACTGCAACAGTGTCAGGAAATTATGGTGGAGAAGTAAAAGCACAAACAGACATACAAGTAGAAGATAATTCTGTAGCACAGGTTATAAGTATTGAAAACGGAATAACAACAGTAACTAGACATTCAACTGTAACATCAGCAATAAATAAAGCAAATGATACAGATACAATAATGTTATTAAAAAATATATCTGATGAAAAACGTTTCTATAAAGTCAGCTCTTCAACTGCTTCAGTTGGAACAGCTATATCAGTATCTGATAAAGTTACATTAGATTTAAACGGTTACTCAATAAGAAAAGCAGGAACAGATAGCGCATTTGCATTAAAGAATAATTCAAATATGACAATTACTGATTCAAAAGGAAGCGGTTCAATAAATCTTACGACAAAAGTAATTACTATGCAAGGAAATGCAAGATTAACTATTAATGGTGGAACTATAAATGGTACATATAGTGCAATAGAAAATAACGGAACTGGACCTATTAATATTTATATAAATGAAGATACAAATAGTAGTGTAAAAGTAACTTCAACAGATTCAGATAAAGCTACAATACAAACAAAGGGTAATATAAAAATAGGAAATAGCACAGACGAAAAAATATATGTATCTCAAAGTAAATATAATAATGGAACTATAGAGTTTGAAAGTGATGAAACAAGTAGACCAGAGCTATATATTGGTGGAGGAAAATATGCTATTGAAATAGTAGATAACACATCTTCAGACGTTCCAGCCAATATATATTGGTATAATGGAGAATTAAAAGGAAAAACACAAGCAATATACTTTGACATAGATTTAGATATCAGTTCAATTTATCAAATAAAATTATCAGAAAACTATAGTAAGTGGGTAGCAAGAGGAATAAAATATTGTAGAATTGAAGGAAAAAATACCAATATAGAAGATATTATTTGTGAGATAGAAACTAATATGTATTATGATGAATTAAATTTTGTTTATGGAGACGTTAATTTAGATGGAACGGTAAGCCTTATAGATCAAGTCTATATAAATCAAATATCTAGCGGAATTTTATCATATAATGATATCCAATTTAAAGCTGCTGATCTTAATGAAAGTAAAACTATAAACCCAATAGACGTGGACATATTACTGAAGTATATTATAGAGGCAATAGATTGTTTACCTGTCGAAAAAGAAGCCTACAATATCTATTCAGAAATATATACAAATCGATTATCTATGGTATCTAACATAAAAACAGAAATTCCTATTGATATACAAACTGAAGGTCTAGAATATGCAAAAATAAGCAAAGTGCAATTAACAAACAGAGATAAGACTACTTATATAGATTTAAAAAATACAGATTATATGATAGAAAATAATAAATATATAACATTCTTAAAAAGTTTAGATGAATTAGAAGATGAATATGCTGATTCAAATGTAAATCGAATTATAGTAACAATAGAAACTCCATTAGGTGAAATAGCTTTTTTCATAACAGCAATAGAAGATATAGCAGATTCATTTGAACCAGGAGATTTTACTTGCGATAACGGCCTAAATTCTAGTGATTATGTATTATATAAATCAATATTAAATGGAGAATTAGATATTTTAAATTATCCAGCTATACAAGAAAGAGAAGAGGAATTTGAAAGTTATTTAAAAATAGAAAAAGGGTATACAGATGCTGAACTTACGAATAACAATAAATTATACGAATTAAGAAAATTGATAATTATTAATTCATATAAGAATAAGTAATTAAAATAAGCTTTGACAAGTAATAAGTATGAAATAAAATTGCAAGAAATAATAGTATTTCTTGCAATTTTAAAATATATGTGATAGCATATAAAAAAATTAAAGGAGAAGATACAATGGCAAGAAGAAAAAAACAAATACGAATACCTAAGATAGTACTGATGTTAATATTTATAGCTGTTATTATAGTTGTTATAGTTATGTGTAAAAATATATTACAAAAAAATAAAAATAAAAACAATAACAATTTAAATACTAATGTAGAATTAAACACATCTAACTATAAAGATTATGAATTACCAGTAGCATATTACTACAATGGAATTCAAAACAAAAACTTTGAAACATTTATAAAAGCATATCCAGATTTTATGCAAATAGGTTCACAATTTTCAGCCGAAGATTTAAACAATTATTATGAGCAAAACAAAGATGTTTGTGGAGAAAATATAACACTTTCATACGAAATAGGCGATGCTATATCTTATTCTGCAAATGAAATAGAAAATCTAAAAGCAGATTTTAAAACAAACTATGGCATAAATGTTGATTTATCAGAGGCTTATAGTGTAAATGTAAAAGTAAAGTATAGTGGAGATAAAAGTTCTATAGAAAGTAATAGAAAACATACTGTGTTTAAATATAATGGGCAGTGGTATAGTTTGTAAGAAAATTTAAATAAAAAAATATGATGGTATATATGATTGATTTGTATATACCAAATTTTTTTGATTTGCAATTTACATAAAAATATGGTACTATAAATTATAATTAATTTGCTACTTAGCAAAGTAAGAAAGGAGGACTCTCAATGAAAGGTCCGCTGACCCAATCGATATGTAATCGGTCTGGGCGGGTTGTACTGGGAACCGTTATGGGCGGTGGCATGATGATGCTCCTCGCATCTATCGGGTTCTTTACAGGGGAAGTGGTATTCCTATATATTAAGGCACCTGTAATATCAATTTTATTCTGGGTGCCAATAATTGGAGCCGCGTTCCTGGGATCCGAACGTTCTGCTCCAGCACTTGAAATTATTCTGGACGTAGTTGTCGGGATAGTTTTATGTCTGGTAGGGGGGGCTTGTATGCCAATTGCACCTGTGAATCCACAGGCAACCTATGAAGACTTTTTGCTGGCTGGAGGAATCTTCTCAGCAACAGCTTCAATTTGGGGTGCATGCTTTGCAACCCCAAAGAAGATTAGGGAATGATGACATCAAAAAGCAAGCATTTTTTTCGGAAAATGCTTGCTTTTTCCCTTTTATGCTGATATAATAATTAACGTTACAAAAACACACATAGAACTAGTTGAAAAAATGTGCTTAAAAATAAGTCTTTTTCAATGCATAAAATTCTATGGAGGTAAAAACAAAAAGGAGGAAATAAAAATGGCAGTAGTTGCAATGAAACAATTACTAGAAGCAGGTGTTCATTTCGGACATCAAACTAGAAGATGGGATCCAAAAATGGCAGAATATATATTCCAAGCTAGAAACGGAATCCATATAATCGATTTACAAAAGACTTCAAAAAAAGTAGATGAAGCATATGAATTCATGAGAAGTCAAGCAGAAGAAGGAAAAAAAGTTCTTTTCGTAGGAACTAAAAAACAAGCTCAAGAATGCATGAAAGAAGCAGCAGAAAAGAGCGGAATGTACTATGTTAACCAAAGATGGTTAGGAGGAATGCTAACAAACTTTGGTACAATAAGAAGAAGAGTTGAAAGACTTAACGAATTAGAAACAATGCAAGAAGATGGTACATTTGATGTATTACCTAAAAAAGAAGTTATAATACTTAAAAAAGAAATGGAAAAATTACAAAAAAATCTTGGAGGAATTAAAGACATGACAGAAATTCCTGGAGTTTTATTTGTAGTAGATCCTAAAAAAGAAAGAATAGCTATATTAGAAGCTAGAAAATTAAACATCCCAGTAGTAGGGTTAGTTGATACAAACTGTAACCCAGAAGATGTTGATTATGCAATTCCTGGAAATGATGATGCAATCCGTGCTGTAAAATTAATAGCAGATACAATGGCAAATGCAGTTATCGAAGGAAGACAAGGTGAAGCAGAAGATACTATAGAAACAGAAGTAAACTTCGAAGAAACTACAGAAGCACCTGCAACTATGGAAGAAGTTGTTGCTGCAGAATCAGCTGAATAATTTTAAGTAAATACAGTCCTAATTTAATCTAGGGCGGATATATATTTGCTCCTACATTATAAAAATAATTGTGGGAGCTATTTTTAAATTTAAAAATAAAATTATAGAAAAAATCTATAATAAAAATAAAATAACAGAAAGGGGTTATTATAATGGTAACAGCAAGCCAAGTAAAAGATTTAAGAGAAAAAACAGGTGCAGGTATGATGGACTGCAAAAAAGTTTTAACAGAAACTAATGGAGATATGGAAAGAGCAATAGAGCTATTACGCGAAAGAGGAATAGCAAAAGCTGCTAAAAAATCAGACAGAATTGCTGCAGAAGGATTAGTAGATGCTTACATTTCAGAAGATGGAAAAGTAGGTGCAGTAGTAGAAGTAAATGCAGAAACAGATTTCGTATCTGCAAATGCTGAATTCAAATCATTTGTTAGTGAAATAGCAAAACAAATAGCTGTAAATAATCCAGCAAATATAGAAGAATTATTAGCACAAAAATCAATTTCTGATGCTGACAAAACAGTTCAAGAAGTATTAACAAACAAAATAGCAACAATCGGTGAAAATATGTCAATAAGAAGATTTGAAAGATTCGAATCAACAGGATTAGTTGAAAAATATATTCACGGAGATGGAAAAATAGCTGTTTTAGTAGAATTAGAAAATGGTAATAGTGAACTTGCAAAAGATATTTGTATGCAAATAGCTGCTGCTAAACCAGAATACTTAGATAGAGAATCAGTTCCAGCTGAAAGAGTAGAAAAAGAAATGGAAATACTAAAAGTTCAAGCTATGAACGAAGGTAAACCAGCTGCAATAGCAGAAAAAATGGTTCAAGGAAGAATTGGTAAATTCTACGGAGAAATTTGTTTAGTAGACCAAGAATTTGTTAAAAATCCAGACATAAAAATATCTCAATTATTAAAAGAAAAAAATGCTAAAATAGTTAGATTTGCAAGATTAGAAAAAGGTGAAGGAATCGAAAAGAAAGAAGAAAACTTTGCTGAAGAAGTTGCAAAACAAATTAAAGGATAAAATAAAAAAGTTTCGCTTTGTAAGCGGAACTTTTTTATTTTTTCTAGTGAAGAGTACAATTTTAGTAAACTAATTTTTTATTTCATTTCAAATAATACGATTAGTAAATTGTAGAATATTAAATAAAAATTTACATATTCTTATTATATAAATACATTAACTGGAGGAAAAAATTTGCAAGAAAACAATTTATATATTGAATATATAAAGAACTTAGAAGAAAAAATTAGCATACTACAAAATAAAAATAATATTATTTTTTGTTGCATAGGAACAGATAGAGTAATTGGAGATTGTATAGGGCCAATCACAGGATCT
Source organism: Clostridia bacterium (assembly GCA_017625035.1). GTDB lineage: Bacteria > Bacillota > Clostridia > TANB77 > CAG-508 > CAG-492. Next base: position 37,484 of record JAGALX010000014.1, on the reverse strand, counting down.
TTATTGAAAAATAGAATTAATTCTGAAAATATATATGGAGATTTACAAGAAAATTTAACATTTAATAATATGAATAAAAAAATTAATGAAATAAATTCAAAATTTAAAAATCCATTTATAATAGCAGTTGATGCAGCATTATCTGATGAAAAAAATATAGGAAAAATATTTGTGGAAGATAGTGGAATACTTATAGGCAAAGGTCTTAATAAAAAGAAGAAAAGTGTTGGAGATATTGGTATAAAAGTTGTTGTTGGTAAAGACTATAATGATAATGAACTAAATTTTAAAACATTACAAAATGTATCCTTAAATGAAGTTATATATTTATCAAAAATAATTTCTGATGGAATAGCAAATGTTTTGAATAAATAACCAAAAAATGGAAAAAATATCTATATATAAATTTTAGGAGGTATATAGGTATGGGGAATATGAGAAATATTATAAGATTAAAGGATGTACCATCTAATACAATAGAGGAAGCGATTATTATATTTAAAGATAATAAAAAGGCTAAAAAATATGAATATACAAATAAATTTAAAAATGAGAATGAAAAAAACAAAGATAATCAAAATTATGTAATAAAAGAAGCTGAACTAATTATTTCTGATTATTTAAAAAACTCTGAATCTGATGATAGTGATATTAAAAAGAAAAATAAAAGACTAAAACTTACAAATATAATATTAGGATTCTTATTAATAGTAAGTATTATATTTTAAAAATAGGCATATATATTAATAGTAAGATACTTTTAAGATAAGGAATGATGCTATTAATATGGATAGATTGATTAGTGAAGAGGAACGTATAAGAAGAGCCGAGGATATACTAGAAAGGCGAAGAAATACAGATTTAAGAATTTCTAGTCAAAATTTTGTAAAAGAAAAAAATAATACAAAAATAAGAAATATGCTAATACAAATTCTAATTTGTTTATTAATATATTGTGGAATATATTATGTAAAAAATTCAAAAAATGAAAATTTAAAAGGATTTGTGGCTAATGTAAATAGTATATTAGAATATGATGTAGATTTTAAAAAAATATATCAAGAATTGTGTAAAAAATATGAAAGTTTGAATTTAAATAATGCAAATAGAAAATCTAATAATTCACAAAACAATAATGGTGAAGCTTCAAAGCAAAGTAATGGCGACCCTAATAATAGTGGGTCTACTACTAATAATAATGGAGGAGTTTATGACCCAAATAATAGTGATAGCAATGAAGATTCCCTTAATCAAAGCAATAATACAGGTAATGGAGAAACTTCCGCAGAAAATACATCTGAAGCAAATTCACAACTGACTAAGCAAGAAAATAATAATTCAGAAAATCAAACAACAGAAGAAGAGCTACAAAAGCAGAGCGAAGAACTAAGTATGGGAATTGGAGGAAGCACAGAAGATATAGCTGAGCAAACTAGCAATGTTCTTACAGAAGAAGAGCAAATGAAAGTTGATGCAGAATATATTAAAACAAATTTTAATATTATAAATCCACTAAGTAAAGGAATTGTTACATCAAGATTTGGTGTAAGAGATTCAAGTGAAATTGTATCAGCAAATCATAAGGGAATAGATTTAGGAGCTACTACTGGAACTACTATAATTGGAGCAATGGAAGGAACAGTTATAGAAGCTTCTTCAAAAGGGGATTTTGGATTACACTTAAAAGTTGCAAATGGTGATATTACACTAATTTATGCACACTGTAGTGAATTGTTAGTAAAAGAAGGAGATAAAATAAATCAAGGAGATGAAATTGCCAAAGTTGGTTCAACAGGAAAGGCAACAGGACCGCATTTACATTTCGAAATAAGAAGAGAAAATAGAGCAATCAATCCAGAATACTTATTGCAATTTTGAAAAAAAGGAGAATAAGTAATGATATGCAAATAAAAATAGATTTAAAAATATTAATATTTGTATTAATATTTTTTTTAACGAATCAATTAAAAATATACATATTACTAATGATATTTGCATGTATACATGAATTAGCGCACTTGATTATGGGTTTAATATTAGGATTTAAACCAACTATTTTTGAAATAAAACCAATAGGTTTTTCTGTTTCATTTAATAATCCGATTGAAGATTATAATAAAAAAATATTAAAATCTAATGTTTTGGAGCTGAAAAAAAATTTTATATATTTATGTGGTCCAATTGTGAATCTTTTACTTGCAGTGGTAATTTTATATTTAAATATATATGAAAATTTAAAGATTGAATTAATATACATAAATTTAATTTTGGCATTTGTTAATATGATTCCAATTTATCCATTAGATGGGGGAAGAATATTAAAAAGCACAATTTGCATACTTAAAGGATTGAAAAAATCTTATATTTACACAGAAAAAATTTCTACTATAACTTTTATACTACTGTTATTTTCAAGTAGTTTGCTTATTTTATATGTACAAAATCTTGGATTAGTGTTTATTATTTTTTATTTGATAGTACTAAAAGTAAAAGAATCGAAAAGGATTGAGCAAAAGCTGAAGTTATATAATATGATTGAGGGATGAACATTTGGTTTTTTTATGTTGAATTGTCGATGTGTTATTGTTTTAATTAGGGGACGTGTCAAAAATGCATTATATTTATGAAGATGCATTTTTGACGCGTCCCTAATTCATCATATTCTATAGCTTTTAGCATAAAAATTTAAGAAAACTTGTCGATGATTTATTGTTGACTTTTAAGTTTTTTATTAATATAATCGTACAAAATATGATAGATAAAGGAGGGCTTTCATGTCAAAAGAAGTTAGTGTTAATGAGGAAGAAAAAATAAAAATGATGATTGATAGCTTAGTAGAAAGAGCAAAAAAAGCATCAGAACAATATTTAAAACTTGACCAACATCAAGTAAATAATATAATAAAAGCTATGTCAATGGCAGGACTTGAGCATCATATGGAACTAGCAAAAATGGCAACCCAAGAAACTGGAAGAGGAATTTATGAAGATAAAATAACAAAAAATATGTTTGCAACAGAGTATGTTTATCATAGTATTAAATATGCAAAAACAGTAGGAGTTATAAACGAAAATGAAGAAGAAGGTTATGAAGAAATTGCAGAACCTATTGGAATTATTGCTGGTGTAACACCAGTAACAAACCCAACTTCTACAACTATGTTTAAATCTATTATTTCTGCCAAAACGAGAAATGTTATAATATTTGGATTCCATCCATCTGCACAAAAATGTAGTGTTGCTGCTGCCAAAATTGTAAGAGATGCAGCAATAAAAGCAGGTGCACCAGAAGATTGTATATTATGGATAGAAGAACCATCAATAACTGCAACTAGTATGCTAATGCATCATCCAGATGTAAATTTAATTTTAGCAACTGGTGGAACAGGAATGGTAAAAGCTGCATATTCATCAGGAAAACCAGCACTAGGAGTTGGACCAGGTAATGTGCCTTGTTATATAGATAAAACAGCAAAATTAAAAACTTCAGTAAATGACCTAGTAATGTCAAAATCTTTTGACAATGGAATGATTTGTGCATCAGAACAATCTGTTATAGTTGATAAAGAAATTCAAAAAGAATTTGAAACATTAATGGAAGAAGCAGGATGCTATTTCTTAAGTGCAGAAGATACTAAAAAATTAAAAGGTAGTATGTTCATAGAAGAAAAAGGATGCGCTTTAAATGCAGATATAGTAGGAAAAAGTCCTTATAATATTGCAAAAATGGCTGGAATTGAAGTACCAGAAGATACAAAAGTACTAGTTCTAAAAGAAAATGGAGTGGGAGTTGAATATCCATTCTCAAAAGAAAAACTAAGTCCAGTACTTGCTTATTATGTAGTAGATAATGCAAATGAAGGCATTGAACTAGCAGAAAAACTTATAGAATTTGGTGGAATGGGACACTCTGCTGTTATTCATTCAGAAGATAGAGATGTTATAAGAAAATTCTCTGAAACAGTAAAAGCAGGAAGAATAATTGTAAATTCTCCATCAACACATGGTGCAATAGGAGATATTTATAACACAAATATGCCATCACTTACACTTGGATGTGGAACTTTTGGAGGAAATTCTACAACAGCAAACGTATCATCAGTTAATTTAATAAATATAAAAAGAGTTGCAAAAAGGAGGGTTAATATGCAATGGTTTAAAGTTCCAGAAAAAATATACTTTGAATCAGGGTCAATAGGATACTTAGAAAAAATGCGTGATATATCAAGAGCATTTATAGTAACAGACCCAGGTATGGTAAAACTTGGTTATGTTGATAAAATCTTATATCATTTAAGAAAAAGACAAGAATATGTTCATTCAGAAATATTTGCAGAAGTTGAACCAGATCCATCTTTTGACACAATAAATAAAGGTGTTGAAATGATGAATTCATTTAAACCAGATGTAATTATTGCAATAGGTGGAGGAAGTGCAATGGATGCTGCAAAAGGTATGTGGCTATTCTATGAGCACCCAGAAGCAGATGCAGAAGGATTAAAACTTAAATTTATGGATATACGTAAACGTACTTACAAATTCCCTAAATTAGGTGAAAAAGCAAAAATGGTATGTATACCAACAACATCTGGAACAGGATCAGAAGTTACATCTTTTGCTGTTATAACAGATAAAAAACAAAATAAAAAATATCCTTTAGCAGATTATGAATTAACACCAGATATTGCAATTATAGATCCAGATTTAGTGTCAAGTTTACCAAAAAGTATTACAGCAGATACAGGTATGGACGTATTAACACATGCTATAGAAGCATATGTATCAAACATGGCATCTGATTTTACAGATGGACTTGCTGAAAAAGCAATTGAACTTGTATTTAAGAACTTAAAAGAAGCTTATGATAATGGAAGTAATCAATATGCAAGAGAAAGAATGCATAATGCAAGCTGTATAGCAGGTATGGCTTTCTCAAATGCTTTCTTAGGAGTAAACCACTCAATAGCACATAAATTAGGAGGAGAGTTCCATCTGCCACATGGAAGAGCAAATGCAATAATACTTCCTTATGTAATAAGATATAATGCAACAAAACCAACTAAATTTGTTTCATTCCCTAAATATGAATATTTTATAGCAGATGAAAAATATGCTGAAATTGCAAGACGTTTAGGATTAAAAGCTAAAACAACAGAGCAAGGTGTAGAATCTTTAATAGAAGCAGTAAAAACTCTAAGCAAGGATTTAGGAATTCCAAAAACATTAAAAGAAGCTGGAATTGATGAACAAGAATTCTTATCAAAAGTTGATAAATTAGCAGAAATGGCATTTGAAGATCAATGTACAACTGCAAACCCAAGATTACCATTAGTTCATGAAATAAAAGAAATTATGCTTCAAGCTTATTATGGGGAAAGAGAATAGGAATAAAATAACTTTATAAATAATTGATATTATGGAAAAATAAATGAATAAGAGCTAATTATTTGATATATATTAGTATTGGTGTTATAATGCTTATAGCTTAAGCAAACAAGGATTTCAAAGAAATTTACACAAAAAAAGACTAGGAGTGCAAGTCCTAGTCTTTTTTGTGGTGCTTGTTAGTCTTTATCATTTATAAGAATATAAATAATAATAAGAACTAACAATTTAATCAAGGATTTCATTAAAAATTTACACCGGTTAAATATTTTAAAATTCGCAATTTTTTGGAGTTCTAGGGAAAGGTATAACATCACGAATATTTTGCATTCCTGTTAAATACATCATCATTCTTTCAAACCCTAAACCAAATCCTGCATGTTTTGTGCTTCCATATTTTCTTAAATCTAAATACCACCAATAATCTTCTTCATTCATTCCAAGATCTTTTATTTTATTTTGTAATATTTCTAAATTGTCTTCTCTTTGGCTTCCACCAATTATTTCTCCAATTCCAGGAGCTAGTAAATCTGCTGCTGCAACAGTTTTTCCATCTGGGTTTAGTTTCATATAAAATGCTTTTATTTCAGCTGGATAATCTGTAACAAATACAGGTTTTTTAAATACAACTTCGCATAAATATCTTTCATGCTCTGTTTGTAAATCTGTTCCCCATTCAACAGGAAATTCAAATTTGTCGTTATTTTTTTCTAATTCTTTTATTGCATCTGTATAGCTGATTCTAGCAAAATCTGAATTTAATACATTATTTAATTTTTCGAATAATCCTTTGTCTACAAAGTTATTGAAAAATTCCATTTCTTCAGGACAATTATCCAAAACATATTTAATAATAAATTTTACCATATCTTCTGCTAAATCCATATCATCTTTTAAATCAGCAAAACATATTTCTGGTTCAATCATCCAAAATTCAGAAGCATGTTTTACTGTGTTTGAATTTTCAGATCTAAATGTTGGTCCAAAAGTATATACATTTCTGAATGCATGAGCATATGTTTCAACACTTAATTGCCCACTTACAGTAAGATGAGCTGGTTTTCCGAAAAAGTCTTCTGAATAATTTACTTCTCCTTCTTCAGTTTTTGGTACATTGTTTAAATCAAATGTAGTTAAGTTAAACATTTCTCCTGCACCTTCACAATCACTAGATGTTATTATTGGTGTGTGAACATATACAAATCCTCTTTCTTGGAAGAATTTGTGTATTGCATAAGATAAAACAGAACGAACTCTGAATACTGCATTAAAAGTATTTGTTCTTGGTCTTAAATGTGCAATAGTTCTTAAATATTCAAAAGAATGTCTTTTCTTTTGAAGTGGATAGTCTAAATCTGCTGCAAATTCTATATTTATTTTTGTAGCTTTTATTTCAAATGGTTGTTTTGCACCTTCTGTTTTTATAAATTTACCAGTAACAGCTATTGTTGAACTAATAGGTAATTTACATACTTCTGCAAAGTTTTCTAATGAATTTTCAAAAACAATTTGTATATTTTTAAAAAATGTTCCATCATTTAATTCGATAAAACCAAATGTTTTTGAGTCACGAACAGTTTTTACCCATCCTTCTACAGTAATTTCTTTATCTGCATAAGCATCAATATTTGAATATAAATCTTTTATTAATTCCATAATAATGCATCTCCTTAAAATCAATATGTATTAATATATCACATAAAACAAGCTTTTGGCAATAGTTAATGTGAGTAAATATCTATATAAATGTGAACTTTTTGTGAATTAGCACTCTAGTATTGACTTTGCTAAAAAATGGGTATATTATACCAAACATAGCGAAGAATATTATTTATATATTATATAAATAAGGCAAAAGAAATGAAACCTCAGTGCTAAATATATTATAAAAATTAAAAACGAAAGGAGAATAATTCAAATATCTAAATTTTGATAATTGGATTATATGTGTACAATATGGAAACAAAACAATTTAAAGCAGAGTCAAAAAGACTATTAGATTTAATGATTAATTCAATTTATACAAACAAAGAAATATTTTTACGAGAGCTAATTTCAAATGCAAGTGATGCAATGGACAAACTATATTATAACTCTTTAACAGATAAAAATATAAACATAAATAAAGATAATTTAACAATAAAAATAAATGCAGACAAACAAAAACGAACACTTACAATCGAAGACAAAGGAATAGGAATGAATGCTGAGGAGCTAGAAAACAACTTAGGAACAATAGCACAAAGTGGATCATTTGCATTCAAAAATGAAAATGAAAAAAAAGATGATGTCAATATAATAGGTCAATTTGGAGTTGGATTTTATTCTGCATTTATGGTCAGCAAAGAAGTGGAAGTAATAAGTAAACCATATGGAGCAGAAAAAGCATACATATGGAAATCAAAAGGAGCAGAAGGCTATACAATAGAAGAAACAACAAAAGAAGACTTCGGAACAACTATAATATTACATATAAAAGAAGATTCAGAGGAAGAAAAATATAGCGAATTTTTAGATGAATACAGAATAAAAGGAATTGTAAAAAGATATTCAGATTATATAAGATATCCAATAAAAATGGATGTAACAAAAAAAGAGCTAAAACAAGGCTCTAAAGATGAATATGAAGAAAAAACAATAACAGAAACTTTAAATAGCATGATTCCAATTTGGAAAAAGAAAAAATCTGAAGTAACAGATGAAGAATTTAACAGTTTTTACACTTCAAAATTTGGTGAATTCGAAACGCCTATAAAAGTGATTAGAAGCACAGTTGAAGGAACTTTAAATTACGATTTATTATTATATATTCCATCAAATGTTCCATATAATTATTATACAAAAGAATTCGAAAAAGGATTACAATTATACTCAAATGGTGTACTAATAATGGAAAAATGCAAAGACCTTTTACCAGATTATTTCAGCTTTGTAAAAGGCTTAGTAGATAGTCCAGATTTATCTTTAAATATATCAAGAGAAATTTTACAACAAGACAGACAATTAAAAACAATAGCAAAAAATATCGAAAAGAAAATAAAATCAGAGCTAGAAGATATGCTAAATAAAAATCGTGAAGAATACGAAAAATTCTTCAAAACATTTGGAATACAATTAAAATTTGGAGTATACAACAACTTTGGAATAGACAAAGATAAACTAAAAGATTTATTAATGTTCTATTCATCAACAGAAAAAAAATTAGTTACACTAAAAGAATATGTAACAAGAATGAAAGAAGGACAAGATAAAATTTACTATGCATGTGGTGAAACAGTAAATAAAATAGATATGTTACCACAAGTAGAAGGTGTTAAAGATAAAGAATATGAAATTTTATATTTAACCGATGAAATAGATGAATTTGTACTTCAAGTATTAATAAATTACGAGGAAAAAGAATTTGCAAATGTTTCAGCAAATAATTTAAATTTAGATAGCAAAGAAGACAAAGAAAAACTAGAAAAATTAAACGAAGAATGCAAAGATATGCTTTCTTTAATGCAAGAAACTATTCCAGAAGTTGCAAAAGTATGTTTCACAAACAGACTAAAAGAACATCCAGTTTGTTTAACAACAGAAGGCGCAATATCTGTAGAAATGCAAAAAGTAATAAATGCTCTTCCAAATAACAAAACAATACAAGCAAAAACTTTATTAGAAATAAATGAAAATCATGCAATAGCAAATAAGTTAAAAAGTTTGTATGAATCAGATAAAGAAGAATTGAAAAAATACACAAAAATATTATATGCTCAAGCTAAATTAATAGAAGGTTTAAATATAGATAATCCAACAGAAATTAGTAACTTGATTTGTGAAATGATTTCTAAATAATATAAGGGGACGGAGAAATTGATTTGACTTATTCAAATGAATCAATTTCTTCGTTTTACTAGTTTTTATTTATATATTTTTATTGTATAATAATTACTAGTGTGTTATAGTGTATTTAATTTTAAACAAGCAATTCTGTTAAGTTTATTTTAAAATAATTTTGAGGAGGAAAACAAATGAGTAAAAATAAGAAAATAATTTTAATTGTATCAATAATTGTTGGTATTTTTATAATAGGGGGAATTATTGGATTTTTTGTTATTAGTAATATAAAAGATAATCAAGATAAAAACAAATCTACTAATGAAAATAATATTGTTGCTGAAAATGAAACTACAATTGCTGAAAATAATACAGAAAATAATAACGAAAACAACAATATAGGCAGCGAAGAAGTATCAGCTCAAAATCCAGTAGCAACAATGGAAGTTGAATATGTTGATAAAAGTGGAAATACAAAAAATGGTACAATAAAAATAGAATTATATAAAAATAGTGCACCAAATACTGTAAAAAATTTCATAAAACTTGCTAACAATGGATTTTATAATGGACTAACATTTCACAGAGTTGTAAACGATTTTATGATTCAAGGAGGAGATTCAGCTGGAAATGGAACTGGTTCTGCGAAAATAAGTGATTTAAATAAATCTGTTAAGCCAAATTCAGAGCAAGATTATCAATATTCTATAAAAGGAGAATTTTCTATTAATAACTTTGAAAATGATTTAAAATTTGACCAAGGTGTAATAGGAATGGCAAGATCAGACTTTTCTGCATATGGATTTCCAGAGCAAGGGTATAATTCAGGCTCTAGTCAATTTTTTATAGTAAATACAACAAATAGAGACATTATGGATGTTCTAAATGGATATTATACAGCATTCGGAAAAGTTATTGAAGGATACGAGCATGTAGAAGGCATTTCAAATATTAAAACAAAAACTTCTACAAGTACTGGGGAAAATTCGGAGCCAGTAAATGCACCAATAATTAAAAGTGTAACAGTAGAAACTTATGGTGTAGATTATGGCAGTCCAGAAGTTATAAATTATGAGGAAGTAATGAATGAAATTTATTCAAAATTATATAGCTCATATACTAATTAAGTAGAAGGAAAAATTGATTCACTTACCAAAGTGAATCAATTTTTGTATCTTTTGCACCACTATTATTCTAATAGACAAGGCAGTTCAAGGCACTTGAAAAATCCCTAAAAAATGTTATAATAAAAAGGTGTTCTATTTCGGACAACCCCTGAATATAATAATATAGTTAAGGGGGATTATAAAATGGCTTATATTATAAATTCGTTTAAAAAATTAAATCTAAAGAGTTGGAAAAAAACTTCAAAAAAATCAATAATAAATAATGATGATAAAATTTTTATTTTTATAGTAATATTAAGCTCTATAGTTATAACAATAGATTACGCATTAATAATAAAATTTATAGATATAATAAAAAATATTTAAAAGGAGAGAAGTATGAATTTAGCAAATGATTGGACCGATTATCAAATTTTAGACATGGCAAATGGTGAAAAATTAGAAAAATGGAATAATGTTATACTTGTAAGACCAGATCCACAAATAATATGGAAACAAAAATCTTTTCCAGAAAAATGGAAAAATGCAAATGCTGAATATTTAAGAAGCAATACTGGTGGAGGTCAATGGAAATACAACAAAAAAATGCCAGAATCTTGGCAAGTAAAATATAAAAACTTAAGCTTTAATATAAAACCAATGGGATTCAAGCACACAGGATTATTTCCAGAGCAAGCAGTTAATTGGGATTGGATGATAAATAAAATTCAAAATGCAAATAAAGAAATAAAAGTTTTGAATTTATTCGCATACACAGGTGGCGCAACAGTTGCGTGTTTATCTGCAGGTGCATCTGTTTGTCATGTAGATAGTTCAAAAGGAATGGTTTCTTGGGCAAAAGAAAATGTAGTTTCATCAGGTTTACAAGATAAAAAAGTGAGATACATTGTAGACGATGTTGTAAAATTTGTTAACAGAGAAATCAGAAGAGGAAATAAATACGATGCAATAATAATGGATCCACCTTCTTATGGAAGAGGAACAAATGGAGAAGTATGGAAATTTGAAGAAAATATATACGATTTAGTAGAGCTATGTTCAAAAGTATTAACAGAAAAACCATTATTTTTTCTAATAAATTCATACACAACAGGAATATCAAGTGCAGTATTAGAAAATATATTAAAATTAAATATCCATTCAAAAGGTAAATTTAGTAATGGAGAAATAGGAATTCCTATGCAAAACTCTAATTTAGTATTACCTTGTGGAATTTATGGAAGATGGGAATCATAAATTATAAATAGATATATAGCAGAAAGGAATACAATCAAAAATGCAAAATTTAAATGTATTATATGAAGATAACCATATTATAGTTGTAGAAAAAATTGTAAATATTCCATCTCAGGCAGATAAAACTGGTGATACAGATATGTTAACAATTATAAAACAATACTTAAAAGAAAAATACAACAAACCAGGGAATGTATATTTAGGATTAGTACATAGATTAGATAGACCAGTTGGTGGTGTAATGGTATTTGCCAAAACTTCTAAAGCAGCATCAAGACTAAGCGAAGAAGTAAGGGCAAAACAATTTGAAAAAAAATATTTAGTTATTACAAATGGAAAATTCGAAAATGATACCGGAATATTAGAAGATTATTTATTAAAAAATCAAGCTAAAAATATGAGCAAAGTCGTAAAAGAAGGAACCAAAAATTCAAAACTAGCAAAATTAGATTATGAAGTTATAAAATACGATTCAAATCTAAATTTATCTGTAGTAAAAATAAATTTACATACAGGAAGACATCATCAAATAAGAGTTCAGTTATCAAGTAGAAATCACAGTATATACGGAGATCCAAAATACGGAGGCAGAGGGCACGGAAAGCAAATTTGCCTTTGGGCATATAGTTTAAAAATAATACATCCAATTACTAAAAAAGAGCTAACATTTGAATTATACCCACAAAAAATAGGCTCTTGGAAGATATTAGAAGATTGTATGTAAAATGTTATATGAAACAATAAAAAAACATTATATAAAACACGAAAAATAATATATGAAATTCAAAAATGAATTTTTTATATTATTTTTTTTGCTTTTCATATAACAAAAAATCATATAAAAGCAACTTGGTATATTATTAGCTCATAAAGAAAGTGAGGGTGCTTATGGTAGATAAAATTTGCGATAAAATTATGAATAGAGTAAGAGCAAAAATGCCAGAAGTAGATGATGAAAGAGCAGAAGTGATAAGGTATGGGTTAGAGCTAATGATAGGAGAAGTGCCGAAGTTTTTTATAATGTTAATAATTTCTTATATATTAGGTATATTTAAATATTTTATAATATCGTTTTTTATAATATGCACATATAGATTTTTCTCAGGAGGAATTCATTTGAAGTCTCATTTAGGATGCGTTTTAGGAACTACTATATTGTATTTTGGAAATATATTTATAAGTAAAATTATTTATTTTCCTAATATTATAAGTAAAATTATTTTTTCAATAATAGTGTTGGGATTTTCTTTTATAATGATTACGTTATATGCACCAGCTGATACTGAAAATGTTCCTATTTTGAGGAAAAAAGATAGAAACATAAAAAAGATTTGTTCATATATAGTTGTTACATTTTTGACAGTTATATCGTTTTTTATAAACAATCAAATTATTAGTAATATGTGCATTATAGGTATATTATTACAAAGTATAACGATTACAAAAGCATTATATAAAATTTTTAATGTAAAACTTGGTTATCTAGAATATATAAAAACAGAAAAAAATGCTATGTAGCATTTTATATAAAATTAAAATGAGAGGAGGAGTTTTTATGATAGAAAAAATAGCTAAAATGGCAGAAGACTGTGCAAAAAGATCAGCAAGCAGTGGAAGTTATATAATTGCTATATTACATCAACCAAAAATGCCAAAATCATTAATAAAAAAAGATGAAGAATAGTTAAAAAATAGTAATATAATTATAAGGAAAGATAGTATACCGCATATATACTATCTTTCCTTATATATGCAAATAAAAATTTTAATAAAATACTTCTAGTTGCTGAGTAAAAATATTATTATGAACAGTTGTAAATAAATCTATATTTGTATTTTTTGACAATATATTATGAACTTTCCATAAACCTATACCAGAGTTGTCTGTTTTAGTTGAATAACCTTTTTCGAATATCTTTGTTGTAGAAATATTATTATCTTTACAACTATTAGCGATTATAAATAATTGCTTTTTGGCATCAGACCTAAATTCAATATTTATAATTTTTTCATCTGTTTCTTGTGCAGCTTCTATTGCATTATCTAGTAATATTCCAAGTATTCTTGTAAATTGATAAATATTGAAATTAATTTTACTTAAATCTGTAAAAATTTCAAAAGTCATTTTTATTCCTTTTTGTGATGCTAAATAATATTTATTAGTTAACAAACTATATATAGATGGATTATTTATAGTTTCTGGATTTAAAATGTTTAAATCATTAGTTTGTCTGCAGTCTTGAAGTAAATTATTATAATATTCACGTAATCCATCAATATCATTTAAAGCTATATATCCTCCAAGAGATTGTACTATATTATCAAAATCATGCTTGAAACATCTTATATTATCATGTAAAAGAGTTAGTGTTTTATTATAAAGTTTTTCTGTTTCTAAATCTTGTGTAGTTTGTTCTAATTTTTTAGTTCGTATCAAACTATACATACTGACAAAGAAGTATAAAGATAAACTTATAATAGTGGTTAACTTCATCTCAAATGATAAGTTATTTTCATAAGTAGAAAAAATATAAGATTGTATGAATATTACTATAATTCCTAAAATCAAACTAATAATCGTAGTTGACTTTAAAGATAATTTTAGCATCTTTATAATTACTTTTCTTTTCGCGATAACTAAATATAGAAGACCGAAATTAATGTATGTTAATGTACAGCTTAAAATTCTATAAAATGGTATATCAAGTATGTGAGTTATATTTATTTTTAATAATCCACCTAAAATGATTTCGCTTAAAAATGCAGAAACAAAAACGGTTATATATGTAGTAATCAATCCTATAATTCCATTTTTGATGCTCTGTTTAAAAAGAAAAATTAAAAGTAATATAAAAGCAACCACGTTAAGTAAATCGCTGATTGGTGACTTCAAAATAAAATTGCATACTACGAAAGTAACTACAGACGAAATAATGTATATGCAATTTTGAATTTTTGTTGATGATATATTTAATATTTGTGTGAAAAATTTTAAATATAAAAAAGATTCTATTATAGATGAAAAGCTTAAAATTACTTTAATAAACACTTCATTAGGTGTCATTAAGATCTGTATTAAATCTGTTATCATTATTAAATACCTCCAAAAATTTTTTTCTATAAGTCTGACCGATATAGCATTTTAGCTTATTGGTTTTATCGAAGTGTATTGTTGTTTCATTAATGCTTTCAATATTATGTATGTTAACTATATATGACTTATGACATCTGATAAAATTAGAAGGTAGTGTAGGTTGAATTTTATTAAATGATGAATATACACTATAATCTGCATTATCAGATTTAAAAATTAATTTTGTATTATCTTTTTCTATATAGCAAACAGAATTTGCATTAATTATTGTGTTTCTATTATTTATTTTTATAAATGAAGAATTTGGAGTATCAGAATAAACATCATTAAAAAGTCTCAAAATAGTTGATTCAAGATTATTTAATGATATTGGTTTAGTTAAATAGTCAAAAGTCTTACATTTATACGCTAATATTAAATATTCTAAATGGGCTGTAGCAAATATTATATATATTTTTTTGTTTACATTGCGAATTTGTTGAGCCAAGTCTATACCGGACATACTTGTTTGTAAATCAATATCTAAAATAACAACATCTACATTATTATTTTGTATAAAACTTAATACTTCATTAGCATTGGGAGTGGCTAAAGATATATGTCCATCTAAGTCATTATTAACAAATACTAAGTTTAACATTTTAGAAAATCTATTTAAGGCATTTATATTATCATCACACAATACAAAATTTAACATATTTTCCTCCAAAACAAATATATATATATTATAAAATTTTAAAATATTAAGAAATATTAGAATGAAACAATTATACATAATAATATACTTAAAATATTAATTTGTAAATATTATTAGGAGGAGTTTGTGAAAAAAAAATCGTTTTTTGTAAGCCTAACATCAATTAGCGCTATAATTGCAACATTAATTTTTTGCATATATCAAAACTACAATTTAAAAACAGTAGATGTCGCAAGTGAAGTGATAGAAGATTTAGCTAAAATCAGTAATAAAAAAATTGCCTGGGGGATAAAAAGAGCTGATAATCACGAGCAACCAGATGTGGGTAAAGAAAACAAAAGAATCATAGATGAATATAATGGAATGTGTTTAGGAAATTCGGAATCAAAATATGTATACTTAACATTTGATGCTGGATATGAGGCAGGTTATACAGAAAAAATATTAGAAGTACTAAAACAAAATGACGTAAAAGCGACGTTTTTTATAACAGGTCATTACTTAAATACACAGTCAGGTTTAGTTCAAAAAATGATAGAAAACGGAAATACAGTAGGAAATCATACTGTTAACTACGTAATGTCCAACATTTAAAATCCAATTAAGAAAATAGAAAAAATGAGAGAAATAGCCTATTATAGTTTGAAAAAGTTACTTTCATACTACAAAATGTTAAAATTGTAGTGTGAAAGTATTTTTTTGAGATAAATGGCTATTTCCGACCATTTTTTTGCAATTATATATCAAAAGTGGTCGGGAATAAGCTTTTATTTAATGGATTAGTAAAAAATAACAAATTTTATATGCTTTTTCTATATTAATGTGAAAATAATTAACATAAAATTTAATTTGATTTTTCGATAGAAATTTGGTACAATAATTAAGTAATAATAAAGGAGAGTGATTTTAATATGTATCCATTTTGTAAATATAGTGATGGAACAGAGGTAGTGTTTTCAGGAATTTTAAAAAATGATAAAGGAGAGGAGACTATACAAATTCATTTTGAAAGACCAACAAAGAATGGATTTGATAGTGTTAGATTTGAACTTCCAAGCTATAATATCTTATATAAAGAAGGCAATTATACAGAAGAAGAAATAGAAATATTTAAAACAGTTGTACAATGTGGAGCTCATAACTTTTATAGATGGGCTAGAGAAGGAGGAATAAAAATTGCCTAGTTTATTGGAAATAATGCGGATATAAAATATATTTTTGGTCAAATGAAAATTTTGAACCAATTCATGTGCATATATCAAAAGGACAGCCTAAAGCAAATACAACAAAGGTTTGGCTTACAAAAGCGGGTGGGGCTATAGTTTCTAATAATAATAGTAAAATCCCAGAAAAAGATTTAAGAGAATTACTAGAAGTAATATCTAATAACTACTTTTTTATAATATCAATCTGGAAAAAACACTTCCCAAGTTTTGAAATAAAATTTTATTGTTAATAAAGATAGAAATATATTAAAAATTAAGTAATCAGTAATATTGATTTTTTAATAAAATAATGCTATTGTATAATCAGTAAAAGCTATGAAAGGAGCAAAAAGTCATGAAAAAAGATGAAATAACACTAAAAAATACAAAAGCAGAAATATTAGAAGCTCTAAATGAAGCATTAGAAAGAGAACAAAATATGGCAAGAATAAAATATGAGCCAGAAAAAGAAGAAAAAGCAAAAAAAGTTGAAAAAGCAATAGAAGTAACAAGAGAAAATGTGGAAAATAAAATTTTTTCAGAGGAATTAAATAATAAATTTAAAGATTTAGAAACAGCAATACAAGCAGAAGAAGAAAAATTAAAAAATTTATATGGAATAGAAAAAGAATTAAATAATTTAGTAGTTGTTGTTAATGCAGGAAAAGATTATATTTTAGAATTAGAAAATACAAAAAAACAAAAATTAGAAGATTTAAATAATAATGTAAAAGAATTAGAAGAAAATTATAAAAATAAAATGCAAGAACTAGAAAGCGAATTTAATTTAAAAGCTAAAAGTTTAAAGTTAGAAAGAGATAGAGAAATTGAAGAATATAACTACAAATTAAAAAGAGACAGGGAAATGGCTAATAATAAATGGGAAGATGAAAAAGCACAAAGAGAAAAAGTATTGGCAGAAAAGGAAAAAACAATTAATCAGCTTTTAGAAGAAGCAGAAACCAATGCTAAATATTTAAAAGAACTTGAAGAAAAAGTGAATTCTATTCCTAAACTTTTAGACACAGAATATGCAAAAGGAAAAAAAGATGCAACTAGCGAGTTAGAAAAAAATAATAAATTTGAAACAGAATTATTAAAGAAAGATTTTCAGAACACAATTGATAGACAAAATGATAAAATTATATCTTTACAAGAAGAAATGAATAGAGTATCTACAGAAAAAGATTCATTGCAACAAAAATTAGATCAAGCGTATATGCAAATAAAAGATATGGCAACGAAAACAGTTGAAGCAACTGGGGGAGTTAAAATATTAGGTAATAATAATGATGCTAATAAATAAGTTTTTAGGAGGGATAATTAATGGATAATGATGACTTTTTTTAAAAAATTGTTCTAACCCCAGAACAAAAGAAGGAAATGACGGAAATGCGAAAACAAAGGAGAAAGCAACAAAAAATGGAACAACTAAGGGGAATTCAAGAACAAAGGAAAATACAACGTCGTAGTTTTCATAATATATCAGAGTGGGCGAAAAAGACAAAAATAAATTGCTCTCCAGAATTACAGGATGTGCTTATGGAGCTGAAAATAGAAAAATTTAACAATAATAATTAGAGGTAGGGGAAGTAGAAAAGTGATTGGGATGAATGCTGAAAAAACAATAAAATATAGAAATTAAACTATGAGATTTATTATAGTAAAGAATTACAATCGTATTACAAAATCAAAAATTGTAGTATGATTGTTTTTTTTTTGATAAATGTTTATTATTTACTCCTTTAGTTTTGCATAAAAAAATTTTTAATTCATAGAATTTAGAAAAAAGACCAAGGAGAGACTAGTTATGAAAAACGACCCAATAATAAATGTTAGCATTGAATATGGAAAAGAAAATTTGAAGCAAATACTTATAAAATTATTAAAAGAGCAGTACATAAATTATATAAATATAAATCAAAATTAAAAGCCTATTTTACGCTGACAAATTTTAAAATACACGCTACAATAAGTATAAGGTATAAATAGGCTATTTGCTCTCAATGAAGGAGAGTGAATTATGAATAGAGTAAATAGTTATAGAAGTGTTAGAGTTGCAAAATATATTAGGCTTTCACGCGAAGATGGAGATGACCGTGAAAGCGAAAGTGTTGAAAATCAAAGAGACATAATTGATAATTACATTTCAAACCATGAGGAATTGTTTGATTCAGGAGAATATGTTGATGATGGTTTTACAGGAACTAATTTTAATAGACCAGGCTTTCAAAAAATGCTTCAAGATATAGAACAGCGGAAAAATAGATTGCATTATAACAAAAGATTTATCAAGATTTGGCAGAGATCATATTGATACAGGCTATTATTTAGAAAGATATTTACCAACTAAAAACATTAGATATATAGCAATAGGAGATAATGTAGATACATTAAAAGCAGAAGGCTTACAATTCCTAACATTTAAATTAAGTTTTAATGATTATTATGCACAAGATATTTCTAATAAAATAAAAAGTGTTAAACAAAGAAAAATTGAAAAAGGCGAATATCAAGCAGGAATTCCGCCTTATGGTTATAAAAAAGATATGGAAATTAAAAATCATCTTGTTCCAGATGAATATAGTGCACAAATTGTAAAAGAAATTTTTGATATGTATGTTAATAAAGGTATGTCTACCATTAAAATTGCAGATGAATTAAATAAAAGAGAAATTTTGCCACCAGCAATATATTTAAAAATTCCTACATATATGAAGAAAAAAAGTGTAAATCCAAATGGAAATTATGTGTGGCTAAGAGCACAAATTGGAAAAATTTTAAGAAATGAAGTGTATCTTCGGAAATGTTGTTGGAAGAAAATTTCAAAAGGTAAGTCATAAAATTGCAAAAGTAAGATGTACTAAAAAAGAAGAACATATTGTTTCTGAAAATATGCATGAACCAATTATAGATATTGAAACTTGGAATAAAGCACAAGACAAATTAAACGGCTACAATAAAGTTCGAGATAGAAAATATGACCATGAGTTAAAAGGAATTGTATATTGTGGAGAATGTGGAAATAAAGCAACTTTAAGGTGTAGAGAAGAAAAAAGAAAAAATGGAACTGTCTGGAGAGCAGAATATTTTATTTGTTCTAAAAGGAATAATTACAGTGGACTTTGTGATTGCAAACAAATATCAGCAAATTTGTTACAAGAAGAGGTAACAAAACAGCTAAAAAAAGAAATCACAAAAATAAAGTTATCTAAAGAAGAATTAAAACAAATATATGAGCAAGCAAGATTGCAAGCAAAGTCAAAAGAAAATTTATTAAAAGAAAATTTGAAAAATTTAAAGCAAGAGCTAAAAAGAAACGAACAAAATATTGAAGAAATTTATCGAGATAAAATAAATAAAATTATACAAGTAGAAGATTTTAAAATTATTTATGAAAAAATGCAAAAACAAAGAGATAAAATTTTAAAAGAAATAAAACAAATTGAAAGTGCTTTAAATCAAAATAATGAGAAAGTTCCTAAAATAGGTTTTGAAAAAATAAAATGTATTGCAGAAGAGTTTTTAAAATTAGAAAATCCCAATAAAATTGTTTTAGAACAATTAGTTGAAAAAATTGAATTTGATAAAGAAAAAAACATAAGGATTAAATTTTTATTTAAAATTTGAATATTAATATAGACAGAACAAATATTCTGTTATATAATATCCGACATAGGAAATTGATAATTAGTGGAACGGTTTTGCCACCCAATATTATACGATTCATCGTAGGAAAGGTGGGTGGTGTTTATGGTTAAAGTTATACTATTTTTTATAATATCATTTATGATATCTTTAACATTAAACGTTGCCTTGATGACAGTTCTGTATAAGAACTGGGTAGATAAGCAACTACATAAATAAAAAAATAAACCATTCTACTTTTGACCGAGTTCAATGGTTTATTTAACTAAAATCGGCAAAACCGTATCTTACGGAATTGTCATTTCCTATAATTATTATAATATTATTATATTTAAAAGTCAATAATAATATTATAGGAATTATTAAAACTGACAGTCATTTATAATCCGTATGTGTACCCGCGAATACACATACTTTTTTTATATAATAGGAAAGTTCAATATACGAGTAAAATTTAACTAATTAGACTTTCCTATCATATAAAATTCA
Source organism: Clostridia bacterium (assembly GCA_017625035.1). Classification (GTDB taxonomy): domain Bacteria; phylum Bacillota; class Clostridia; order TANB77; family CAG-508; genus CAG-492. The sequence continues at coordinate 16,785 of JAGALX010000014.1, read as the reverse complement.
TTGCACACAATTTTTTTCAAAAATTGGCGCGCGAACAATTATACGTGGCGCATAATATAATTTGAAAAAAGTTAGAATGTTTTAAATGCGCCACTATTGTTCTTTTCGAATATAAGGACATTAAGCACCTAGGTAATCATACTGTTAACCACAAAAGCATGCCAGAAATAGATTTAAACACCATAAAAGATGAGGTTATGAAATTACACACCGCAGTATATGAAAAGTTTGGCTATGAAATGAAATACATAAGACCACCAAAAGGTGAATTCAGTGAAAGAACAATTAATTACACAAATTCATTAGGATACACAACAGTAATGTGGTCACTTGCTTATGATGATTGGGATGAAAATAATCAAGGAAGAGAAGATTATGGAAAAACAAAAATACTAAATAATATTCACAATGGAGCAATTATTTTATTACATTCTAATTCAAAAGATAATAGTAATATTTTAGATGAAGTCATTAAGCAAATAAAAGCGCAGGGATATGAATTTAAAACTTTAGATGAATTTCAAAGATAAATGCACATTGAGGACGGAGACGCGCACACTGGGATGTGAAAAAACGCACACTTAGGATGCACACCAATGCACATTTTTCACATCCAAAGTGTGCGCTCAATTTGCAACAATCCAAAGGAGATATAATTATAATGAAAAAAAATAAATTAACCCGAATAAATAAAATATTAGAAATGCCATCCGAAATAATATCAACAGTTCCAAAAATAACAAATTTGGGATTCAAAAAAATGATGATAGAAAACTACAAAAATATACTAGAATATCAAGATATTTTCATAAGAATAAATACGAGTATTGGAATTATAAACATAAACGGAATAGGAATGAAAATGGAAGAAATGACAAAGGACGATATAATAATAGAAGGAGAAATAGACAGTATCGATTTTGAAAAAATAGAAGATTAGGAGGTTCTTAATTTGTATTTACAAAAAATTCAAACTACAATAACAGGATATGTAAGCATAGAAGTTGAAGGATATTATATAGAAAAATTTATAAATATATGCAGAAATAATGGAATATATTTAGAATGTTTAAAAAGAGAAAAAACTACAATAATACATGCAAACATACCTGTTAAAGAATTTAAAAGAGTTGCTAAAATTGCAAAATCTAATAAATGTAAAGTAAAAATAAAAGAAAAAAAAGGACTTCCGTTTTTTCTAAACAAATATAGAAAAAGAAAAATATTTGTAATTTCGCTAGTGATAATGTTATTATCACTAGTTGCATTATCAAAATTTATATGGAATATAGAAATTACAGGAAATGTAAATATATCAAATGATGAAATATTAGAAATTGTAAAATCAGAAGGTCTTGAAATTGGAAAATTAAAAAATAAAGTAGATGCTAAAAAAATTGTTGAGAAAATAAGACTCCAAAGATCCGATGTATCTTGGGTAGGAATAAAAATTTCTGGCACTAATGCTGTGATAGAAATTGTAGAAGCTGATAAAGCACCAGAAGTTATCGATAAAGATGAATATTGTAATATTGTAGCAAAAAAAGATGCAATGATAATAAATGCAAATGCACAAAATGGAACTTTGCAAGTAAAAGAAGGAGATGTTGTAAAGGCCGGAAGTGTACTAATTGCAGGATGGTTAGAAGGAAAATACACAGGAACAAGATATGTTCATGCTACAGGTGAAGTAACTGCAAAAGTATGGTATTCTGAAAAAGAAAAAATCTATTATAAACAAAAAGTAAAAAACAAAACAGGAAATTCAGAAAAAAAATATTCAATAAACATTAATAATTTTGCAATAAATTTCTATAAAAGGCTTTCAAAATTTGAAATTTATGATACAATAAGTGCAGAAAAAAAATTAAAGGTATCTTCAAATTTCTATTTACCATTCGAACTAATAGTTAAAGAAAATTATGAACTAATAGAAGAAGAAAAAATATACACCAAAGAAGAAGCAAAAGAAATAGGAGTAAATAAATTATCCGAAAAATTAAACTCACAAATAGAAAATACCGAAGATATTGTTAATAAGTATATTAATACCAATGAAAGCGAAGAATATATAGAGGTAGAAGTTATATATGAAGTGCTTGAAAATATTGGAACCGAAGAAAAAATAGCATTATGAAAGGATGAGTACGATGGAAGAAAAAAGCCTTAAGGTTTATGAAACTGAAAAAACATTTTTTTCTAAAATAACAAATACACTAAATAAATTATTAACTCCAAGCAAAATGGGAATAAATGGAGTTATCATTTCAATGAAAAGAAATAATTTATTAAAAAATTACGAAAACTATATCCAAAACGAAAAAGATAGTGACAGAAAAGGTATTTTATTAAAAAAGTATGAAGAATCATATTCATTATATTTAGAAGCCATTGATAAAAATATTATAGAATCAATATACAAAAAAGTTAAAAATAATACAGCAACAGAATTCGAAAAAAATGCTCTATCAAAATATTACTTAGTTATTCACATAAAAGACAACGATTACACAGAATATAAATACAGAAAACAAAAATTCTTATTAGAGCTAGACAATGAAAATGTAGAAATGTCTGGAAAAACTAAACTAATAAATAAATATAGTGATTTCTATTGCGATAAAATGGAAGCTTTATACAAAAATATTATAAAACAATACTCTATAAAATTAACAGAATGCAGCACAGAAAAAGAAAAAACAGAAATATACGATAAAATATTTTCAACATTAGACGAATATATAATAAACATTCTACCTAAAAAAATGGAAAAAGATTCAGCAAAAGAAATTTATACAGATATAAAAGAAGAATATAACCAATACAAAAAATATTCTAATAACAGATTAGATCAAAACGAAATGATTGAAAAAAACATGCTATTATTAGGAATGAGTAGACGTTTATTTACACACAGTTTACCATTAACAGTTGCAGAGCAATGCTATATTAAACTAATAAAAGACCTAAGACAACTAATTGTAGATACAAGAGTTTTGAAAAAAAGAGAAAAAGCATATAAACAATTATTAACATTAATAGATGAATTTAATTTAAAAGTATTATCAACAAAAGTATACTGGGAAAAAGCAGAACAAAGACAAGAATACAGAACTTTCTGGAAAAAATACCAAGAAATAGAAAAAATTCAAAACGAAGAAGAAAAATTATTACAAAAAGAAATTTTATTCATAAAAAGTGATTTAGCAAAAGTAAGATCTAATGAAAATAAATATTGCAAAATAATAGCTTTTTATAAATCAAAATTAGTTGAATTAGGTGAAATGAAGCATCTAAGCAATAAATGCAAAACTCTTGAAAACGGAATATATATAAAAGAAATGGTAAAGAAAAAAAGCAAGGCGAAAGCAAAGGTGAAAAAATAAATAATGAATAAATTAGTAGAAATAAATTATCATGAAATCGAACAAAATAATCAATACGAAAATATAATAGAGCAAGTATTAACAAAATGCTTTCAAGAAGAAAATATGGACAAGTTAGGGTTATATGTAAGTGTAACCTTAACTTGTCCATCATATATAAGAAAAATAAATAATGAACACAGAAAAATAGACAAAGAAACAGATGTGTTATCATTTCCAATGTTTGAAAAAGAAGAAATAGATAAACTAATTTCTACGCAAAACAATATTGTAAACGATATATTAGGCGATATAATTGTTTCTATTGAAAGAGTAAAACAGCAAGCAACAGAATATGAGCACAGCTTTGAAAGAGAACTTTCATATATGATAGTTCACGGATTTTATCATTTAATTGGATATGACCATATGAATGATGAAGAAAAAAGTATAATGAGAGCAAAAGAAGAAAATATATTAAATAAGCTAAAAATAACTAGACAGTAGGTGAAAAAATGAGCGAACAATTTAAATCAGGTTTTGTATCAATGATGGGAAGAACAAATGTAGGTAAATCAAGTATAATGAATAGTCTTGTTAAAGAAAAAGTAGCTGCAATTGCAAATAAACCACAAACTACAAGAAATGCAATAAGAGCAATAGTAAACAGAGACGACCTACAAATTATATTTATTGACACACCAGGAATACACAAACCAAAATCTAAACTAGGAAACACAATGGTAGAAACTGCTTTCGGAGTAGTTTCTGATGTTGATGTAGTTTTATTTGTAATAGATGGAACATCAAAAACAATTGGAAAAGGTGACAAAATAATTTTAGATAAAATAAAACAATCCGGTAAAAAAACTATTTTACTAATAAATAAAATAGATTTAGTAAAAAAAGAAGATGTTGCAAAATTAATTGATTTATATAAAGACGAATACAATTTCGAATCAATAATACCAGTATCTGTAGTAAAAAATATTAACCTAGAAGTCATAATAGAAGAAATAAAAAAGCATCTTAAACCCGGTCCTGCATATTATGATATAGATGAGTATACTGATCAAACACTAAGGCAATTAGTAGAAGAAACCATAAGAGAAAAAGCACTAAGATTATTAGACGATGAAGTCCCTCACGGAATATATGTAGAAACCGAAAAAATGAAAGAAAGAAAAACAAAATCAGGGGAGCCAATATATGATGTAGAAGCCACAATTTACTGTCTACGAAATTCCCACAAAGGAATAATAATAGGTAAAGAAGGCAATATGTTAAAAAGAATTGCATCATATGCAAGAACAGACTTAGAAAAAATGTTAGATACAAAAATAAATTTAAAAGTCTGGGTAAAAGTAAAAGAAGATTGGCTAAACAATGACACTTTAGTAAAAAAATTCAAATTACAATAATAAAGTGCATAAAAAAAATTCAAAAGCAAAAGATATAGATATATAAATTTATTTAGAATTTAAATATCAAATGAGGAGATGATTCATATGATAAAACAAATGGCATGGAATACTTTTAAAAATACAGGTAATATTGATACTTTTATGGAATTAGTGGAAGTTGAAAATATTGAGAAAAAATTAAATGAAAATAAACTACAAGATAATGTTAAGGTGAAAGAATATGGGGAGCTTCAAAACAAAGGGAATAATATTATCGGAAAATAATATGGGCGATTTTGACAAAATGGTAACATTGTTAACACCCTCAGGTAAAATTGGATGTGCTGCAAAGGGAGCTAGAAGAAATAATAGCTCTCTTATGGCAGCAACCCAATATTTTTGTTTTGGAGATTACATGATATACAAAAGTAGTAATTCATATAAAATAAATTCTTGCGAAACAATAGAAGTGTTTTACAATATAAGAACTGACCTAGACAAGCTTAAATATGCAGTTCACATTTCAAAAATAGTAAACGATGTTACTGATGAAAATCAAAATACATATAGAATTTTGCAATTATTATTAAATACTTTATATGTAATATCCGAAACAGATAAAAATTTAGATTTAGTATTATCTGTATTCAGACTAAGATTATTATGTATAATGGGATTTAAACCACAAATAGACAAATGTTGTTCCTGTAATAAAAATGAAAATATAAAATATTTTAGTATAAGAGATGATTCTGTAAAATGCGAAGATTGTGGGCGTATAGATAAATCAACTTTAGATATAAACATTACTACATATGATGCTATAAAATATGTATCATCTGTAAACGCTAAAAAGATTTTTTCCTTTGATATACCAGAAACATCAATTAGAGAATTCGATTTACTTACGAAATTATATTTGAATGAAAAATTGGAAAAAGAGTATAAAATGGAAGAATTCTATAAAAATATACAGAAAAAATAAAATAAAAAAACTACTTGCAAAGATAAAATAATTATGCTAATATATATTTAACGAAGAAAACAAATTAAATAAAAAATCCCTGCATAGTGCGTGTAGGCTGGAATTTTAGAACCAACAAACAAAAAACGGGAATCTGCCTTTAAATGTGGTGTGTAAGCTTAACTAGTATTAAGAAACCCAGGAGCATTTAACAAGATACCCACCTGTGAGAGCAGGTCCTTAAAATTTCACTCAAACTTACGGCTAAGGCGGGGGCTTTTTTTATGCAATTTTTTTCAAAAATTGGCGCACGAACAAAGACGCGGACGATAAAATGTTATAAACAGATGCGAATTAAAAGATGTCCGCTTTTGTTCTATAATAGGAAAGTTCTATTGTGAAGTAAAGTTTGACTGTGAGTACTTTCCTATTATAGAAAATCTATTGCACACAATTTTTTTCAAAAATTGGCGCGAGAACAAAGACGCGGACGATAAAATGTTATAAACAGATGCGAATTAAAAGATGTCCGCTTTTGTTCTATAAAAATATAAAAAAATATAAAATAAAAGGGTTAAAATTATGAAATTACAAGATTTACTAAATTATGGAAAAAAATACTTATCAGAAAAAAATATCAATGATTCCACTATTATTGCAAAAGAAATAATTGAATATGTTTTCAACATTAAAAAGGAAAAAATAATTATTTTTTTCGATATGGAATTAAATGATTATGATGTTGATAAATATAAAAAAACATTACAAAAAATATCTAAGCGGAACACCACTTCAATATATAACAAACAAGCAAGAGTTCATGAAATTAAACTTTTATGTTGATGAAAATGTACTAATACCACAACCCGATACAGAAATTTTGGTAGAAGAAATTATAAATTTATATAAAAATAAAAAATGCAAAATTTTAGATTTATGCACAGGTAGCGGAGCTATTGCAATAGCTCTTGCAAAATATGTAGAAGATGCGCAAATTGTTGCATCAGATATTAGTATGAAAGCATTACAAATTGCAAAACTAAATGCAGAAAAAAATCTATTACATAAAAAGATAAAATTTATAGAATCAGATATGTTTGAAAAAATAGATGATACCGATTTTGATATTATAGTTTCAAATCCACCATATATAAAAACAGATGTAATTAATACTTTAGATGCCTCAGTAAAAAAAGAGCCAAATATAGCTTTAGACGGTGGACAAGATGGGTTAAAATTTTATAAAATAATTATAAACAAAGCACACCAATATTTATCAAATAACGGAAAACTATTTTTAGAAATAGGATATGATCAGAAAGAAGATGTAATAAAATTATTAAATAAAACTGGCTACTATAATGAAATATATTCAAAAAAAGATTTAGGTCAAAACGACAGAATAGTTGTAGCTAGTGTAAGGAGGTAACCTGTATGTCCTTTTCATCACAAACAAAAGAAGACTTAAGCAAAATTAATAATTTAAATAAAAAAGACCAAGTACAAAGAGAGCTTATAGGATATTTAATAAGTAGTAATACAGTAAAAATAAGAAAAAAAATAAAATTTTCTACAGAAAATGAGTACAATATAAATCGATTTGGAAAACTGTTAAAAAACTGTGATATAGAAGATTATAAAATCGAAATAAAAGGAAAAATCTTTACAATAGAATTTAAAATAGAAAAAGAATTTGAAGAAATATATTTAGATTCAGACAAAATATTTTTCAAAAATTTAAAAAACGATGAAAACTTAGATAAAGCATTAATAAGAGGTTTATTTTTAGGAAGCGGATATATTAATAACCCAGAAAAAAAATATCATCTAGAAATAAATTTAAGTGAAGAAGAAAATTTAAACACTATACACGATTTATTAATCAAATATAATATACATACTAAAAAAATGCAAAAAGAAAATTCATATTCTCTTTATATAAAAGATGGTGAAGAAATATCAAAATTATTAGCATTTATAGGTGCAAATTGGTCTGTTCTAAAATTTGAAGAAAATAGAGTTATAAGAGATACCAAAAATAATGTTAATAGATTAATAAATTGTGAAACTGCTAATTTTACTAAAACAATAAAGGCAGGAAGTAAACAAATTGAAGATATAAAATTTATAAAATCTAAAAAGAAATTTGGAGAGCTACCAGAAAATTTAAAAATAGTAGCTAATATAAGGTTAGAGCATCCAGAGGCATCATTAACAGAATTAGTGGTATTACTAGGAAATACATTAAGCAAATCTGGAGTAAGCCACAGATTATCAGCTATTTCAAAATTTGCAGATGAATTAAGAGGTAATTGTTAAATAGAAAAAAGTTACCGAGAAAGATGAAGAAACAATGGCTAATTAAAAAATAATATGGAGAAAGTAGAAGATGAAAGAAATAGGATTATATATACATATTCCATTTTGTAAACAAAAATGTTATTATTGTGATTTTTGTTCATATGCCAACAAATTAAATATACAAGAAAAATATATTAATTCAGTTATAAACGAAATTAAAAATATAAAAAATAAAAGTGAGTATTTAATTAAAACTATATATATTGGAGGAGGGACACCGTCAATAATTGATGCTAATAAAATTGAAAATGTTGTTAGTGAAATAAAAAATAGTTTTAATGTATCAGCTGAAGCAGAAATTACAATCGAAGTAAATCCAGGCACTGTGATTGAAGAAAATTTAATAATATATAAAAAATGTGGAATAAATAGATTAAGTATAGGATTGCAATCTACAAATGATTCAATATTAAAAACAATTGGTCGAATCCATAATTATGCCGATTTCGAAAAAACATATGAAATGGCTAGAAAAATAGGGTTTAAAAATATTAACGTAGATTTAATGATAGGTCTTCCAAATCAAACAATAAAAGATGTAGAAGAAACTTTGAAAAACATAATACAAAAGGAGCCAGAGCATATTTCAGTATATTCATTAATAATTGAAGAGGGAACTATATTGCACCAAAAAATAGAAAAAGGAGAGCTTGAGCTTCCGGACGAAGATATTGAAAGAAATATGTATTGGAAGGTAAATAAAGTGCTAGAAAAAAATAATTATATTCAATACGAAATTTCAAATTTTTCAAAGCCTTCATATAAATCAAAACATAACACCGATTGTTGGAAACAAAAAGAATATATCGGAATAGGAATAGCAGCACATTCTTATTTAAATTCAATACGATATTCAAATATATCTAATATCGAAGATTATATTAAAAATATAGAAAATAACCAATATGAAAAAAATGTTATAATACATGAAAAACAAGACTCTAATACTATGATGAATGAATATATGATTTTAGGATTGCGAATGATTAAAGGAATAGATATAAAACAATTTGAAAATAAATTTTTAGTAAATCCAGCAATAATTTATAAAGAACAATTACAAAAGCTACAAAAAGCTAATTTGCTAGAAATTAAAAATGAAAGAATAATGTTAACCAAAAAAGGAATTGACTTTGCTAATATTGTTTGGGAGGAGTTTATTTAAAAATTAAAAATAATGCTTGTATTATTTCATATAAATTGATATACTAATAATGCAAAAAAATATCATAGGAGGTATTATTTATGGAAGAACAAAGTAACAATGAAATAATCAATGTTGAACAACCAAACGAAATGGTAGTTAATAACGAAGATAATAATAAAATAAGAATTGCAGACGAAGTTGTTGCTGTAATTGCAGGAAAAGCAGTATCAGAAATTCAAGGTGTTTACGAAATGTCTGGTGGTTTCGCTGGAGGAATTAGTGAAGTATTAAGCGGAAAGAAAAATTTATCAAAAGGTATCAAAGTAGTAGTTACAGAAAAAGATGCAAAAATTGATGTAAATATAATTGTTGAATATGGAGTAAGAATTCCAGAAATAGCTTTTGAAATTCAAACAAAAGTTAAAAAAGCTGTTGAAACAATGACTGGATTAAAAGTAACAGAAGTAAATGTACATGTTCAAGGTGTAAATACAAATATAGAAAAAAAAGATAATACAATATCTGAATAATTTACAAACTAAATTGAGCTGATGCATAAGCTCAATTTAGTTTTTGTATATAAATTAATTAAGAATTTTAAATTTATACTACAATAATCTATATTAAAAAGAAGGTATTTTATGAAAATATTAGAAAAATTTGTTTTAATTATATATTCGCTTTTAATATTAATTATTTCATCAATAATGTGTTTACTAATATTTAGACTGATAGATATACAAAATATTACCGAATGGATTGAATTACTATTAACAGACGCATCTTTAACCATTATAGCGCTAGCGATATCAATAATATGTATTTTACTTTCTATAAGATGTTTATTTTTCAGAAATCGTAAAAAAATAAAAAAATCAACTACAACAGATATTTTATTAGAAAATGATTCTGGAAGATTATTAATATCACAAAACGCAATAGAAAATGCTGTAAAAAATATAGTAAGTGATGTAATGCCATTCAATCCAGAAACTAAAGTAATTGCTGATATAGATCCAGCCAATAATATAAGTATTTATATTTCAATATTATTAGATAAAAACATAAAAATAAAAGATTTGATTCTTGCTTTACAAATAAAAGTAAAAGATACTATAAAAGAAAATTTCGATTTAGATATAAAACAAGTTAATATAAAAGTTGACAGTATTGAAAAACAGGAGAACAAAAAAGAGAATCAAAAAAAAGAAATTAGTAATGAAATTAAAAAAGAAGCAGATACTAAAAATATAATAGAAGCTCAAAAAAGTACAGTTGAATAAAATAGTTATGGAGGTGTAATAAAGCTATGGGAGGCTTTGGAAATTTTTTTCAAAAATGTGGTGGAGCTATTATTGGTGGAATTATAGCACTTGTATTAGCATTTACAAGTTTATACAGATTCATAATAGCAATTATATTTGTAGTTTTAGGAATGTGGGTTGGAAATTACATTCAAAAGAATAAAGAATCAGTAAAAGAAAAACTAAAGAACTTAATAGACAAAATGTAGAAGGGAATGTTGTTATATATGAATAAATCTGTATTAAGAGAAGAAATATTCAAATTAGTTTATAGTTTAGAAGTTCAAAAAAGTGAAAGTTTAGATGAAATAAATGTTTATTTACAAAATACTGAAATATCAGAAAAATTTAAAGAAAATATCAAAGATACTGTACTAAAGATTATCGAGTTAGATTCAAATTTAAAAGAGCAAATATCTAAAAATTTAAAATCAGAATGGAATATTAATAGAATTTCAAAAATAAATATGTCAATATTAAAGATTGCTATATACGAAATGCTATATATAAAAATTCCATATAAAGTTGTAATAAACGAAGCGGTAGAACTTGCCAAAAAATACGGAGAAGAAACATCAGCATCTTTTATAAATGGAATATTAGCAAGTGTTGTAAAGGATAACAATATAACAGAATAGAAAGAGGTTTATAAATGGAATATAATCCAATTACAGTTACAGAATTAAATCTATATATTAAAGACAAAATTGGAAATGACGAATATTTAAATAATGTGTTTATAAAAGGTGAAATATCAAATTTTAAACACCATTATACAGGTCATATGTATTTTACTTTAAAAGATGAAAAATCATTAATAAAGTGTATTATGTTTAAATCATATACAACAAATTTAAATTTTGTTCCAAAAGATGGAATGAAAGTAATGATACTAGGTACTGTTTCTGTATTCGAACGAGATGGAGTATACCAAATTTATTGTAAAGCAATGCAAGAAGATGGTTTAGGTAGTTTGCATGTTGCATACGAAGAGCTAAAAGCAAAACTTGAAAAAGAAGGATTGTTTGATATATCACACAAAAAACAGATTCCTAAAATGCCTAAATGCATAGGCGTTTTAACAGCTAGCACTGGGTCTGTTATAAGAGATATAATAAATGTATCTACAAGAAGAAATCCAAATGTGTATATAAAACTATTACCAGTACCAGTCCAAGGCGTAGGTGCTGCTGAAAAAATAGCAAAAGCAATAAAAATAATGAATGAAAAAAAATTAGCAGATGTCATTATCTTAGCAAGAGGAGGAGGTTCATTAGAAGACCTATGGCCTTTTAATGAAGAAATTGTTGCAAGAGCAATATATGAATCAGAACTTCCTGTTATATCTGCAGTAGGTCACGAAACCGATTTTTCTATATCAGATTTTGTAGCAGATTTAAGAGCACCAACACCTTCAGCAGCAGCAGAGCTTGCAGTACCAAATATTTCAGATATACAACTAAAATTAGAAAACTATAATTTAAGATACAAAAATGCATTAAAGAAAAAAATCGAAATAATGAAATTAAGATATGAAAAATGCATGATGAATAAAGTATTTAGAGATCCATTACAAAATATTCATGATAAATACTTAAAATTAGATATAATAAATAAATCATTACTTAATAATATTAATAACAAAGTGCAAATTAATAAATCAAAAATGATTGAATTAATTACAAAATTGGATAGTTTAAGCCCATTAAAAACATTAATGAGAGGATATTCAATAGTAGAAAAAAATAATAAAGTGATAAAATCAGTAAAAGATTTAAATAATGATGATGCAATAAACATAAGATTAATAGACGGAAATGCAAAAGCAAAAATATGTAATTAAAAGGAGTGAAACACATATGAATAAAAAAGTAAAAATAATCTTAAGTGTTTTTATAGTAATTATATTAATTATTGCTGCTTATATGGGATGTACATATTATATAAAAGATGATAACAATCAAACCAGTAATCAAGTAAGTGCAATGAATGAAAATAATAATATTATTTTAGAAGAAAACAATGTTATTGAAAATAATATAATAGAAAATAATGTAATAAGTAATACTATAGAAACTGAAGAAACAAATGTAGTACCAAAGCAAGAAACAGAGCAAGAAGAGCAAAAGGTTTCTTCAAATAATGATTCAGAATTAGAATCAGATAATTATGAAGAAAAAGTTATCGAAATAGTAAAAAAAGATTGGGGAAGCTCAGATGGTGTATATTTTAAAATACAAGCAATAGATTCAAACGGAAATTATGTTGTATCTGTTAACAATTCAGAAACAACAGCATCTTTAGCATGGTACACTGTAAATCCAAAAACTGGAGAATTTACTAACTAAAATTATAATTTTTAAGTTTATAGGTAAAACCTTTATAAAAACCTAAATTTATTATGCAAGGAATATATGTAATGAGCAAGCAAAAAGATTTAAATTTTGAAGTTGCAATGAAGCAATTAGAAGAAATTGCAAATGAATTAGAAAAAAATGAATTAGATTTAGATAAAGCAGTTGAAAAATTTGAAGAAGGCATGAAATTATCAAAAAAGTGCAGTGAAATTTTAGAAAATGCAGAGAAAAAAATCACAATATTAATCAATGATGGAAAAGATAATTTTAATGAAGAAAAGTTTGAAACTGAATAGGAAAAATAAAAGGAGATAAAAATGATAAACTTTTTTCAACAATATAAATATTTGATAGTTCCAATGTTAGTATGGTTTGGAATACAGTCGTTTAAGGTCATGCATGATTTAGCTACAACCAAAAAGTTTAATTTTAAACGAATAATGGGAGCTGGAGGGATGCCTAGTTCTCATTCAGCAGTAGTAACAACTATATCCACAATGATAGGAAAAAATTATGGAACAGATTCTGCAATATTTGCGCTTTCTATAATATTTGCATTTGTTGTTATGTATGATGCAGCCGGAGTTAGAAGAGCTGCAGGAAAACAAGCAAAGCTATTAAATAAAATTATAGAAACTCCTGGATTGACAGGTGTGCAAGTTACAGAAAAATTAGTTGAGGTTTTAGGACATACTCCAATACAAGTAATAGTAGGAGCTTTAATAGGAGTAATAGTAGGATTAATAGTTTAGTGGAGTTGAGGTGGTTCTCATTTCCACTTTTTTAATAAAAGGAGGAAATCGCTATGGAGGATATTGATATAGCAAAAAATGCTAAAATAGAAAATATTAATAATATTGCAAAAAAATTAGAAATAAATGAGCAATATATCGAGCAATATGGAAAATATAAGGCAAAAGTTAGTTTGGATTTAAACAAGGAATTAAAAAATAAAAAAGATGGAAAATTAGTACTAGTTACTGCAATAAATCCAACTCCTTTAGGAGAAGGTAAAACTACTGTAAGCATAGGCCTTTCAGATGCATTAAATAAAATTGGTGCAAAATCTATAGGTATACTAAGAGAGCCATCATTGGGTCCTGTTTTTGGGGTAAAAGGTGGGGCAACAGGTGGAGGATATTCACAAGTTATTCCTATGGAAGACATTAATTTACATTTTACAGGAGATATACATGCAATAACTTCTGCTAATAATTTATTATCTGCTATGATTGATAATCATATATATTATGGTAATGAACTAAATTTTAAACAAGTTACATGGAAAAGATGTGTTGATTTAAATGATAGACAATTAAGAAAAATAAATACTGGTTTATCAGGAGAAAAAAATACAAAAGAAAGGATAGATGGTTTCGACATTTCTGTTGCATCTGAAATAATGGCAATTGTTTGTTTATCTAAAGATTTAGATGATTTAAAACAAAAAATATCTAATATTATAGTTGGATATGATATAAATGATAAAAAAATAACTGCCAAAGATTTAAATGCACAGGGAGCACTTACTGTTTTATTAAAAGATGCAATCAAACCAAATTTAGTACAAACAATTGAAAACAATCCAGTATTAATGCATGGTGGTCCTTTTGCAAATATTGCACATGGATGCAATAGTATAATTGCTACAAAAATGGGTCTAAAATTAGGTGAATATGTGGTAACAGAAGCTGGATTTGGTGCAGACTTAGGAGCTGAAAAATTTATTGATATAAAATCTAGAGTTGCAGGTCTAAAACCGGATGTAGTTGTTTGTGTGGCAACCATGAAGGCTTTAAAATACCATGGCGGTATGGATATAAAAGAAATAGAAAAAGAAGATATAGAAAGTCTAAAAAAAGGGTCTCATAATTTATTAAAACATATTTCAAATATACAAAATGTATTTGGTTTAAATGCTATAGTAGCAATAAACCGATTTAAAAATGATTCTGATTTAGAAATACAAACATTAAAACAAATATTACAAGAAAATAATATTGACATTAGTTTGGTAGAATGTTGGGCAAAAGGAAGTGAAGGAGCAATTGATTTAGCCGAAAAAGTACAAGCTTTAGCAAGCAAACAATCAAATCTTACATTTTCATACAAGTTAGAAGAATCAATAAAACAAAAAATTGAAAATGTTTGCAAAAAAGTATATGGCGCAAATGGTGTAAACTATACAGAAACAGCAAATAATAAAATAAAAATAGCAGAAGAAATAGGATATAACAATTTGCCGATTTGTATTGCAAAAACACAATATTCATTTTCAGATGATCCAAAAAATTTACAATGCATAGAGCCATTCGAAATAACTATAAAAGACATCGAAATAAAATCAGGTGCAGGGTTTATAGTAGTATTCACAGGAAATATAATAACAATGCCAGGATTACCAAAAGTTCCAGCAGCCGAAAAAATTAATATAGATGGAAATGGAAATATTGTAGGTTTATTTTAATAAGATTAGGGTGCACATTGGGGACGTTAAAAATGTGCACATTTTTTTCGTCTCAATGTGTATTTTTGAATAAAATCACTCTGGTTTGGAAATTATATGAATAAATGGGGTGATTTTTTTGAAAATAAAAAACAAGAAAAAAATGAGATTGATAATAATATCAATTATCAGTATATTAATTATATTAGGTAATTCTTTTCTATTTGTAAAATACAGTTCTGCTTTATCAAAATATGGATCAAGAGGACAAGAAGTTATAACAATACAAACAAAATTAAAAAGATGGAGATATTATACTGGAAATATAGATGGAATTTTTGGAACTCAAACACTAAACGCAGTAAAATATTTTCAAAGAAAAAATGGTTTAACTGTGGATGGAATAGCAGGAACAAATACTTTAAGAGCAATGGGAATAATGCAAAGCTCATCAAATACAACACAAACAACAAATTCAACAGACCTTAATTTGTTAGCAAGAGCAGTATATGCAGAAGCTAGAGGAGAAGTATATGAAGGTCAGGTGGCAATAGCAGCAGTAATATTAAACAGAGTAAGAAGTAGCTCTTTCCCAAATACAATAGCAGGAGTAATATATCAACCAGGAGCATTTACGGCTGTATCAGATGGACAAATTAATTTAACACCAAATGCAACAGCCAAAAAAGCAGCACAAGATGCTTTAAATGGATGGGATCCAACATATGGATCGATATATTACTTTAATCCAGATACAGCAACAAATGCATGGATATGGTCTAGACCTCATGTTATAACAATTGGAAAACATAGATTTTGTAAATAATAAAATGGGGACGGAGAAAGTGATTCCCTTGGAATTATACAAGCGAATCACTTTCTCCGTCCCTCCGGATTATTTAAAAATTTTGATTATTAAAAAGTGTTTAAAACCCAGTAAAGTGAAAAGTTAAAAGTAATTTGTAAAGTAAATGCAAGTTTATTTTGCTATAATGTAAAATTAAGCTCTTCTCTATTGACGAAACCTAAAAAACATGTTTTAATAATCAACATAGAAATTTGATTTTTTATAGAAAATTCAATTCAAAAATTTTAAATTCAAGAGGTTACATACTTAAAAATAGTAACATTCTAAAGTGTAAATTCATACACAAAATTTTCAAAATAATTGAACAACAAAAACAAATATGCTAGAATGGAAGTGATAAATGAGTCGTTTAAAACCAACAAATGATTTTGTTTTTAAAAAAATTTTTGGTCAAACCAAAAATGCAGATTTATTAAAAGATTTGCTTGAATCAATTTTAACAGATATGAAAATCAATGAAGTTGAAGTTAATAAAGATGTTTCATTAGAAAGAAAAATAATAACAGATAAACTCGGAATATTAGATGTAGTTGCAACATTAGATGATGGAACCAGAGTTGATGTAGAAAT
>JAGALX010000013.1 GCA_017625035.1 Clostridia bacterium | reverse complement strand
CAGGAGATAGTCCGACGTCACATTGACCGCATAGACACTGCAATTAAGGCCGCAGCTGCGCATCAGAACCATCTCCTCTCCGGTGACCGTATTGTAGCAGCAGGGCTGATAGCGTTCCTCTCCTTCCTCTGCCCAGTCCACGCCCTCCTTCATCTCGCAGGGTCTGGCATAAAACAGATAGTCTCCGTAAGCGCTGATCATACTTTCCTCAGCCAACCGATAATCCCAGGTTATTCCGGTATAAGCCCACTCTCCCCATCTCTCACAGGAGAAAAGTGCATAATGCGATTTCGGATCATCGGAGATATCTTCCTCTTCAGGGAGAAAAAGGAAAAAATATGCTTTATCATTCACGACAACGGCATGTCGGTTATCTTCGGGCAGATTGAACTCGGATGCCTGATCAAAGGCGGCACTTACCTCCTGGTATTCTTCCTGCGAGATCCCATACAAAAATATTACAATCTTTTATTAATAATCGGCTGTGAATAGTAACAAATATTAGGTAAAATAATATTTTGAGGTTTATATATTACAATATTTATTTTTAAATTAAAATTTTACATTCTAAAAAATGCTTTATATGCTAAAAATGCTGAATAAACATCATATTTACTTGTAACTTCATATGGTGCGTGCATTGATAAAACAGGTACTCCACAATCTATTACATCCATTCCTTTATTTGCAAGTATATAGGCAATAGTTCCTCCACCGCCTAAGTCAACCTTTCCAAGCTCTGCAATTTGGTATGCAATATTATTACTTTCTAACATATTTCTTATATATGCAACAAATTCTGCATTAGCATCTGAAGAGCCGCTTTTTCCTCTTCCTCCAGTGTATTTACTTATCGCAATTCCTCTTCCTAAATATGATGCATTATTTTTTTCTGCAACATAAGCAAATGTTGGATCTAATCCTGCATCAACATCTGCTGACAACATTTTTGAATTACAAAATACTTTATCTAGTAAATTTGGTCTATTTATTCCTAATTTATTTAATAATTCAGAAACAAATGTATCAAAAACATGTGATTCCATCCCTGTATTTCCCATACTTCCAATTTCTTCTTTATCTGAAATTATGCATACAGCTGTTGTTTTAGGATTTTGAATATTCATTAAAGCTGTTAATGATGTATATACACAAATTTTATCATCTTGTCCATATGCAGCAACCATACTATTGTCAAATCCCATGCTTCTTGCTCTGAATGCTGGAACAATTTCTAGCTCTGAACTTAAGAAATCCACTTCTGTTATCCCATATTTTTTATTTAATATATTTAAAATATTTAATTTTACTTTTTCACTTACATCTTTGTCATTATATGGGATACTTCCTATTAATAAATTTAGTTCTTCTCCTTTTATACCTTCTGATAATTTTCTTTGCATTTGCTCTTGGGCTAAGTGTGGTAATAAATCTGTTATTACAAATATTGGATCATTTTGGTCTTCACCTATATTTATTTCTATTTTTTCTCCATTCCTTTTTACAATTACTCCATGTATTGCAAGAGGAATAGTTGTCCATTGATATTTTTTTATTCCTCCATAGTATTGTGTTTTGAAAAATGCGAAACCATCATCTTCATATAACGGATTTGGTTTTAAATCTAGTCTTGGAGAATCTGCATGTGATCCAATTACATTTATTCCATTTTCGATACTGTCATATCCTATTACTGCTAAATACATGCTTTTTTCTCTATTTACATAGTACACTTTATCTCCTGGTTTTAAGTATTCCATATTTTTTATATCTGTGAATCCGTTTGCTTCTGCTATTCTTCTTGATTCTTTTACAATTTCTCTTTCTGTTTTTCCATTATTTAAAAAGTCCATATATGAATTACAATAATCGAATATTTCTTGCCTTTTTTCATTATTTAGCTCTTCCCATCCATTTTTTTTATTATTAAATAGTTTTTTTTGTAAATCTGTACCTTCTGACATATTATTTTCTCCTTTCAAATCAATTTATGTTCTAATTATATCACTTAGAACATACTTTTCAATATAGTTATTATTAAAATAATTTATTTTTATTATTCTCTTTACAGAAATTATTTTTTGTAGTTTAATAATATATATTATTATATAAATGGAGATACATATGAAAGATTTAAAAACAAAATTATCAAACGAAAAACAAATAATAGCAGAGGCAGAAAAAATTATTAACAAGGAGAATTTAACAAAAACACCTTCAAAAACTTCACCCAAAAACCATGATAATGAAAAACCAGACAAGAAATCATTACCTGTAAAAAAAGCGAAAAATAAAAAAGCTCCTTTATTGATATTAATTTTTGTAGTTATAGTTATTATATCAATACTTTCTTTTATATTTGGATTTATTGCTTCAAAATCAGATAAAATAATATCTGGTATTTCAGTTAATGGAGTAGATATTTCAAATTTAAATAAAGAAGAAGCTATTGAAAAATTAAATTTACAATTATCGGAGAATTTATCTAATGAAATTCAATTAACCCGTGGTGATTATTCTACAACACTTAATGTTTCAACAATAGAACCTAGCTTTAGTTTTGAAAATGCTATAGATACAGCTTATTCTATTGGAAGATCAGAAAATAATATTTTTGCAAATAATATTAAAGTAATCTCAACTCATTTTAACAAACAAAATATTATTCCTTCTGTAAATTATAACCAAGAGGCTTTAAATAACATAATAATCACAATTAATAATGAATTACCTGATAAAGGAATTAATTCTAGCTATAAAATTGAAAATAATAATTTAATTATTTCTAATAGTTCAAGTGGATATAGAATTCAAAATGATGCTTTATCAAACTACATTAATTTAGCTATATTAAATAACATTAATACTATAGAAATTCCAGTTGAACAATATGAAGCTGAGAGTATCGATATTGAAGCAATCTATAACGAAATTTATACAGAAGCCAAAAATGCCTCATTTACCACAAATCCTTATCAAATTCATAAGGAAGAAGATGGATTAGATTTTGCGATCAGCCTTAATGAAGCAAAAAAAATAATAACACAAGAGCAAGAATCTTATTCTATACCATTAAAAACTATTAAACCTAAAATAACAGTAAAAAATCTAGGAAATGAAGCTTTTCCTGATTCTCTTGCTACTTATTCAACAACATATTCTACTGGTAATAAAAATCGTTCAACAAATATTGCTTTATCTGCAAAAGCAGTAAATGGTTATGTTTTAATGCCTGGTGAAACATTTTCTTATAATGATACGGTAGGTCAAAGAACTGCAGCAAGAGGATATAAAGAAGCTGGTGTTTATGTGAATGGGGAAGTTTCAACTGGTATAGGCGGTGGAATTTGTCAAGTATCATCAACATTATATAACGCAGTTTTACTTGCAAATTTGGAAGTAGTTAATAGAACTAATCATACATTTGAACCTAGCTATGTACCAGCTGGTCAAGATGCAACTGTATCTTGGGGCGCTCCAGATTTTAAATTTAAAAATAACAGAAATTATCCAATAAAATTGGTTGCAACAACTGGTAGTGGAAGAGTAACATTTAATATTTATGGATTAAAAACTAATGATGATTATCAAGTAAAAATATTATCATATAAGGTTGGAACCGTTCCTTTTTCAACTCAATATCAAGAGGATAGTTCACTTCCTTCTGGAACAAAAAAAGTTATCCAAAGTGGTTCTAATGGTTGCAAAACTCAAACATATAAAGTACTTTATAAAAACGGTGTAGAAGTTTCAAAAACACTTATAAGTTCGGATACATATAAACCTCATAATCAAGTAGTTAAAGTTGGTACTGGTGCTGTTAAAGAACCTGTTCAAACGCCGGTTGAAACACCATCTACAGGCACTGAACCTACTGAAAAACCTTCTACTAATAATTCTACCGGAACAACATCCGTAGAAACACCATCTTTTGAAATAACCTATTAAAAGAAATGCCTTGTAATTAATTGTAATTTTTTGAAATCACTTTTTATTACGAAAAAATAAACAGAAAATATAATATCAATAACTAAAAAAGCAAAATTGCAATAATTTGTAATTTTGCTTTTTTAGTTATTGACATTGGAATAAATTAACCCTTTACAGATTATTTGTTCTTTATTTTTTCTTATATTTCAAATTTTCTTTTCTCTTCTTTCAACAATTTATTGTAAATTCGTTTTTTTAATGATATAATTTGGCAAATTGTTTTAGGGGGAAATCATATGAAATTAGAGCAAAATGACTTATCATTACTTTTTTCATCTACTAATTTACCTGACGTATTCTTTACTGAATACCTTTCTCAAATTAGTGGTGACAGCTTAAAAGTATATTTATACATGACTTTTTTGGCAAAATATAATAAAGATATAAAACTAAACGATCTTTCAAAAAAATTAGAATTACCTCTAAAAACTATACAAGAAAGCATAAAATATTTAGAAGAAGAAGGTCTAATTACAAAAAAAAATACAGGATATATATTAAATAACATTCAAGAAATTGAACTACACAAACTTTATAATCCAAAAATAACATCTTCACCAGAAGAATTGAAAAAAGTAGCTCAAAATCAATATAGAGCTAAAGCAATAGAAAATATTAATAATGAATTTTTCCAAGGAATAATGTCACCATCTTGGTATAGTGATATCGATTTATGGTTTAAAAAATATTCTTTTGATGAAGAAGTTATGATTGCACTATTCCGTTACTGTTTTAACAGATCAGCTCTACACCGAAACTATATCCAAACAGTAGCAGAAGCATGGTTTAAAAATAATATTAAAACATTTAATGATTTAGATAAATATTATGAAAAACAAGAAAAATTAAAAACACTTCAAAAAACTATTTCGAAAAAACTTGGAATTATCCGAAACTTATCTCAATACGAAGAAAGTTATATTGAAAAATGGAATATTGACTACGGATATAATCTTGATATAATAGAAATAGCATTAAAAAAGACTACTTCAAAAGCAAATCCTAATTTTGATTATTTAGACAAATTATTAACAGATTGGCATGACAGAAACTTAAAAACACCTGACGATATCCAAGGCTTTTTAATACAAATGAAAGAAAAAAATAAAAATATAAAAACATTAGAAAAAAATAATGGATATTCTAATTATGATCAAAGAAATTATAATGATTTGAACAATTTTTACGCTAATAATTTTACACCAGATGACTTAAATTAATGAAATGAGGTTTTTTTATGAATACTACAATTTTAAAATCATTATTAATTATGTATGAAAATAAAAGAAATAAAAAAATAGACGAAGCAGAAAATAGAAAAAAAGAATTATACGAAAATAATCCAAAATTTTCAGAAATCGATGATCAGCTAAGTCGTTTATCAATTTCGGCTTCAAAAAATTTAATTAATTCTAATAATTTTGAATATTTAGATAATTTGCGAAAAGAAATTGAAAAATTAAAAAAAGAAAAAAAAGAACTTTTATTATCAATAACTAATGATGAAAATTATTTATTACCAGTATATGATTGTAAATTATGTAATGATACCGGATATATAACAGATAATTATAATACTAAAATGTGTAACTGTTTAAAACAGCAATTATTTAATATCGAATATAATAAATCTAATACTTTTAGTATTGAAAATCACAAATTTGAGAATTTTTTATCCACATTTTATTCTGAAAATGTGGATAAAGAAAAATATAATTCAGATATTTCTCCTAGAGATAATATTGAAATTATAAAAAAAATATCACTTAATTTTATTGAAAACTTTGATAATCCAGATGAAAAAAATCTACTTTTTACTGGTAATACGGGATTAGGAAAAACTTTTATTTCAGGTTGCATTGCCAATGAACTATTAAAAAAAGGAAAAAATGTGTTATATCAAACAGCACCAGTAATGCTTGATACTGTTATTAATTATAGATTTGGAAAAGCTGATAGCTCTATATATAATAGTTTGTTAGATGTAGATTTATTGATTATTGATGATCTTGGTACTGAATGTATGAATAGTATGAAATTCTCAGAGCTATTTAATATAATTAATACGAGATTGTTGAATCAAAATAATAAGATTACAAAAACTATAATATCAACAAATTTAAATATTCAAAATTTATTTAAAAATTACGATGAAAGAATTGTATCTAGATTAATCGGAAACTATAATATTTGTAGATTTTTTGGTGATGATATTCGCTTGATGAAAAAAATGCGCAAATAGTATATTTATATTATGTTATACAAAATCCATTAGTAAATTGCTACTGGATTTTTTGATATTTATTTTATATTGTTTTTGTTTTATTAAATTTCGATATTTTATTTAATTTTTATTGTTTATTTTATTATTTTTTATTATTTGTTTTATTTTATTATTTATTTTATTTTTTTAATTTTTATTGTTTTTTTATATTAATATAGAACTGAGTTGAAATTATAATTATTCTTAATAGTACAAAAAAAGAGGATTTCTGAGTCATTTTAGAAAATCCTCTTTTTTTACTTTATTTGCTGTTTTCGTCATCTTGGTCGATTATTTCAATGCTTACAACTTTTCCGCCATCGTTAGTTCTCATTAGAGTTACACCTTGTGTTGCTCTTCCTAATACACTAACTTCTTCTACTTTTAGTCTGATAATTGTTCCTTTATCTGTAATTAGCATTACGTCTTCATTTCCAGTTGCAATTCTTATACCTACTATATTTCCAGTTTTTGGAGTAACTTTATAAGTTATAACTCCTCTTCCTCCTCTGTTTTGAATTCTATATTCTGTAAGTTCAGTTCTTTTTCCAAATCCATTTTCTGTTATTGCAAGTAAAGTTGCATCTTTTGCATTTATAATTGATTCCATTCCTATTACAAAGTCATCATCATCTAGTCTAATTCCTATAACACCTTGTGCTGATCTACCAACTGGTCTAACATCTTTTTCATCGAATGTTATACTTAAACCTCTACTTGTCACTAAAACTACATTATCTTCGCCATCGGTTAGTCTTACATCTATTAATTCATCATCATCTTTTAATGTAATTGATAATAAGCCTGTTTTTCTTGATGAGTCAAAATCTTTTAATGATGTTTTCTTAATTAATCCCTTTCTTGTTGCCATTAATAAGTATTTTCCATCTTCAAATGTTGAAATTGGAATAACAGCTGATATTTTTTCCCCATTATCTAATCTTAATAAATTAACAATTGCAGTTCCTTTAGCAGTTCTTCCTGCTTCTGGTATTTCATATCCTCTTAATCTGTATAATTTACCTTTATTACTGAAGAATAATATTGTATCATGTGTAGATGCTGTAAAAATTTGTTTTACGAAATCTTCTTCTCTAGTAGCTATTCCTGTGATACCTTTTCCGCCTCTCTTTTGGCTCTTATAAGTATCTATTGGCATTCTTTTTATATATCCAAAATGTGTTAGGGCCACTACTGTTTGCTCTTCTTTTATTAAATCTTCTACATCAATTTCGCCTTCGGCAGCTACTATTTTTGTTTTTCTTTCGTCTCCATATTTTTGTTTTATTTCTAATAGTTCTTCTTTTATTATATTTAAAACTAATTGTTCACTTTCAAGTATCTCTCTTAAACGAGCTATTAATTTCATTAATTCATTATATTCTTCTTCAATTTTTTCGCGTTGCAATCCAGATAATGTTTTTAATCTCATATCTAATATTGCTTGTGCTTGAATATCGGAAAGACCAAATCTATCCATTAATCTTTCTTTAGCATCATCATATGATGATCTTATTATATTTATTACTTCATCAATATTATCTAAGGCAATTTTTAAACCTTCTAATATGTGTGCTCTAGCTAAGGCTTTGTCCAATTCAAATTTTGTTCTACGAACTATAACTTGTTGTCTATGCTCTATGTAATTATCTAAGCATTGTCTTAATGTAAGAATTTTTGGAACACCATTTACTAGTGCTAGCATTATTACTCCAAAAGTATCTTGCATTTGTGTGTTTTTATATAATTGGTTTAAAACTACCTGAGCATTGGCATCTCTTTTTAGCTCTATTACAACTCTAACTCTATCGTTTCTGTCAGATTCATCTCTTAAATCAGATATTCCTTCAATTCTTTTTTCACGAGCTAAAGCAGCAATATTTTCTATTAATTTTGCCTTATTTACTTGATATGGTAAAGATCTAACAATAATTCTTTGTTTATTACCACTCATTTCTTCAATTTCAGCTTCTGCTCTTACAGTTATTTTTCCTCTACCTGTTGTATAAGCTTGTTTGATTCCTTCTCTTCCAAGTATTAAACCTTCTGTTGGAAAATCTGGTCCTTTTATTATTGCCATTAATTCCTCATCAGTAGTTTCTTTGTTATCTATAACCTGAATAACACCATTAATAACTTCAGATAAATTATGTGGTGGTATATTTGTTGCCATACCTACGGCAATACCAGATGAACCATTTATAAGTAATGCTGGTATTTTAGCTGGTAAAACAACCGGCTCTTGTAATCTACCATCAAAGTTAGGCATAAAATCTACAGTATTTTTTTCTATATCTGTTAACATTACTTCTGATATTTTTGACATTCTTGCTTCAGTGTAACGGTAAGCTGCAGCTCCATCACCATCTATTGAACCAAAGTTTCCATGACCATCTATTAAAGGATATCTTAAAGAGAAATCTTGTGCCATTCTTACCATTGCATCATATACAGATGAATCTCCGTGTGGATGATATCTACCTAACACGTCTCCAACTGTTGTTGCAGATTTTCTGTATGGTTTTTCTGATGTTAACCCATCTTCATGCATTGTATATAAAATACGTCTGTGTACAGGTTTTAAACCATCTCTAACATCTGGTAGAGCTCTAGAAACAATAACACTCATTGCATAACTCATGTATGCAGTTTCCATCTCTTTTTTTACATCTCTATCTATTATTTTTCCATCATTTCTTTCTTCCATATGTTAACCTCTTTTCTTGTAATCTACTAGGTATTATACTAAACCGATTCAAATTATGCAAGGAAAAATAATTATTTTTAGTATAGTTTCTTTATTATATTTTACTTTTAGAATTGACTTATTTTATTTGCTAATTCAGTCTGATCAAAATAATCAGACTGAATTATAATATTATTATATATTTAATTTTAATTGAATTTTTAGAGTTATTTTTTGAGAAAAATTATTGAATAAAATACTAATATTGAAATAATTTTTTTAATGGAATAATTATTTTGTAAAAAAATTTAAGATAAAAAATTTAAATAATAAATATGAATTAAATATATAATAAATATTTTTTGTTAAAAATATTTATTTGAAAAAATTAAGTTATGAATTACAAAAAACAACTCTATTTTACTATGTTAATAATTTGGCAAGTTGTTGCTGCTCTTCTGATAAATTAAAATTACCATCATTATTTTTTATTAATTCGTGTAAATTTTCTATTCTTCTTGCCTCTGTAATTAAATTTTCTATTGGCATTGTTTTATCTAAGGTGTTTTGTATTTTTTTAATATATTTTTCCATTTGCGTAAAATCTTGATTTTCAAAACCTTCCTTCCATGAATTTGTGTATGAATTTAAATTATCTATATTTTTTGTTTGCGATTTAAATTCTTTTTTTATATTTGATGAAACATTATCTAATATTACATCTTTTCCAGTTTTTATTATACTAGTAATTTGATCTGGTATTATTCCTAAATCGCTTACTTTATCAACCGTAAAATCAATTACATCTGATACTCCGTCTATTATTCCTCCTTTTTCTATAGCTTTTTCTGCTTGCGATACATTTTCGAAATCTCCAGTTACTATTCCAATTGCACTTTTTCCAAAATTTATTGCTGAATCAACAACTTTATTTATAGCTTCTGAAAAACCTTCATTTATTAAAGTATCTTTAATATCAACAATTTCATCTTCTATAATATCCGGTAAAATTGCTCTTAAGCCTGTATCTAAAGAAAAATTTATAACTTTTCCTAAAGTAGATTCTAAAAAGCTTTGTTGGTCATTATTATTATCTATATTTAAATCTACATTTTCGTCTATACCTAATTCTTTACTCATAATCCTCCTTTTATTAATTGAGATAATTAATAGTAATAAAAAAATATTTTATTTAAATTGTCAAAATATGATTTATTTAAATTATTAATTTTTTTGTTTAAATTATTAAAATATAATAATGAAATAATTTGTCAAAAATAACAAAAATAATTCATTAAATATTTTCATTAATGTCATATATTTCTTTATATAATTTTTTATCTTTTATAAAATTATAATTTGCATAAAATTGTTCATAATTTTTTAAATCATTATCCTCATTCACTTTATTATTTTGATAATTTAAATTCGAATAATTATTTATAGATTTATTATAATAATTATTTTCATTTATATTATTATAATTGTTTTCGTATAAGTCATCATAATTATCATTATATATTTCATTATTTTTAATATATTTTTTTATATCGACATAAAAATCATTCATTAAAATCACTCCTATTTATTTTATTTATTAATGACAAGCAATCTTTTTTTATTAATATATTTATTAACATATTTTTAAAAGATTTATTTATATATATATTGCTTATATGTTGATATTTCATTTTGCCGATAATTTTTATATTTTTAAAAATATTTTTTAAATTAATTTCATTAAAAAATATTAAATCTATAATTTTATATTTATATAACACCATGTAAATTTTTTTATTATTAATTTTCCAATTTTTCCACATTATATTTAATAATTTTTTTGTTTTTTGAATTTCTAAATTATTTATACCTGTCAAAAATAAAATTTTATCACACATTTCAAACACTATTTTATTTTCTGAAAATGTTAATTCTGAATAAGTATCTATAATTATATAATCATAATTATCTTTTATTTTATTTAATTCATATTTTAAATTTTCAATATTTAATTTTTCAGAATAATATAGTGAATTTAATCCTGTGATTACACTTATATTATCTTCTACTTTTGTAATGTAATCTTCTATAAAAAAATCATTTGTTTTTTTTATATTATCTTTTTCTTTATATATATTATTAATATCACTATTTATAAAATCAAAATCTAATATTAAAATTTTATATTTATTTTTTATATAATTTGCCAGAATTATTGAAAATGTTGTTTTCCCAATTCCTCTGCTTCCGGTAATTCCAATTATTTTACATTCTTTTATTTTTTGTTTTTTTTCTATATTTTCATTATTTTTTGTAAATATTTTTTTATTTTTCTTTTTTATTATTATACTTTTTAAATTTTCTATTTCTTCTCTTAATTCCTTATTTAGACTTTCTATATTTCTTGTTTTCAATAGATTAATAATTTCTATTAAGTCAGTTTTATCATATAAAATATCATATATACCTTTTCTTAATAATTTTTCTTCTAACTGTATATTTTTTTCATTTAATATTGCTACTATTTTTATTTTTCTATTTATTTTATAAATAATATCTACTAAATTTTCTAAACTAATTTGTCCCTCTAATATTTCACTAATTATTAAATAATCAATATCCGCATTTAATTCTAATACCTCAATAACTCCATCTGTATATTGAATATCTTTACTTATTATTTCAAATTCCCTGTATTTTTTTAATTCGTTATTTAAATTAGGATTTCCTAAAGCAGTAACTATTTTAATCAATTTTACCTCCAACTATTATATCATTTTCAAAATCTGCTGATTCAATTCTAGTAACAATATGATCATCTCCAACTATCATTAGTGCTTCTCCTCTTTTTAGAGATTTTATTTCTATTTTTTCTCTATCAGATATATTTTCATATTTTTGTAATATATTTAAATTTTCTTCTTCTAGCGAAAAGAAGTTTTTAACACTTGAATTATTTAATATACTTCTCCCGTATACACCATCATCTAAACTAAATAAATCAGATATATCTTGTGTTATGGCTACAGCACTTCCGCCATATTTTCTTATTGTTTTAAAAATTTTATAAATAAAACCTGCAACATCTTTATTTGATGTAACTCCAATTAATCTCCATATTTCATCCAAATATATCGATTTTTTTATTGACCTATTTTTTTTAATTTTATCCCAAAAGAGTTCCGTAAAGACGTACATTCCATACTTTAAATTATCTTCACCAAGTTCATATATATCACCTACAATTATCTTATTATTAAGTTCTATATTTGTGTGATTGTTGAAAAAGCTTAGCGAACCTTTTATAAAAGGAATTAATTTTATTCTTAATTTATCTGCATTTTTATCTTTTGATAATACATTATAAAAATCTTGTAATATTGGCATGTCCATTGTTTGTTTAAATTGCCTTTTTATATTTATTTTATTTTTATCAATTTCTTTATATAAACTTTCATCATCAAAAGTTATTCCTTTTAAATTATATGTTTCAATTAATTTTTCTTCTATAATTGATTTTTCTTCTTCATTTATATTGCCAAATATTAAATTGAAAAATCCTAATAATTTATTTATTTTACTTGCTAAATATCCATTTTGATTTTCTTCTAAACTTTCTTCTCTTATATCAAAAATATTTATGTGGGTATCAGAATTTGGTCCTATCTTTAACAAAGTTCCTTCTAAATTTTTACATAAATTTGTATATTCTCTTTCTGGATCTATAACATATTGCTCTATTCCAAGTAATCTGTACCTTAAAATTAATAATTTTGTATAATATGATTTACCAGCTCCACTAGTTCCAAAAATACACATATTAGCATTTTTGTATTTATTATTATCATATTTATCTATAAATACTAATGAATTATTATTCATGTTAGAGCCTATAAATATTCCATTTTCATCATATATAGAAGAGCTTATAAATGGATATGTTGATAATAATCCACTTGTTAAAATATTTCTCCTTGTTACATTTTTTATATCTTTATTATTGTGAAAAACTGGTAAGCAACTTCTAAAAGCTTGCTCTTGCCTAAAATATGCTCTTCTTGTTTGCATTCCTTTGCTTTGTAGTATCCCTTCTACTTTATTTAAAATATATTCTAAATCTTTTTTATTTTGTGAAAATAAATTTAAATAAATATAAATATAATATAAATCTTCATTATTAAGTTGAATTTCTTTTCTTATATATTTTGCATCATTATATGTAAAAGCTGCAAGATCAATATCTTGTCTACTTTCGCTATAATTTTGTAAATCTACACCAACATTTCCTATATGATAAGTTAAATCTTTAATTACTTTATATGTGTTTTGCTTTTCATAAAACATTGATATATTTATATTAATATTTGTATCTATTATATCTTTTAATATTAAATCATTTTGTTCTCTGCTATAATTTATAATAAGTAATGTTGAATAATAAACATTATCAATTTCCAAATATTTTGGATTCATAACATTAATATATGATGGTGCAATATAGTCTTTTGTTTCAAATCCTCCTTTATATAATGATAAATTTTTTGGTTTTATTTTTGAATCAATTTCTCTAATTTTATCATCTCCTGTCTATTCGAAAATAAATTTTTGACTATTTAGAAATGAAAATAATATTTCTTTTATTTCATTTTTTTCTGTAATATTTATAATCATATTTCCACATCTAGATAAACAATCTTTTATTTTTAAATATTTTTCATTTAATTCATCACAGGCTATTTCCTCAAAATTTTGCATTTCTTTATTAATATTGTTACTTTCAATAATTATATAAAAATTTTTAGTAGATGATTTTTTCTTTTTATTTAAGTCAAGAATATAATCAATATAGTTTTGTGAAATATTTTGAATTTTTTTATTTTCATTATTTTTTTGGGATTCTACACAAGAAATGTGTTTAGATAAGTCTTCTTTTTTACTTTGAATTAAAATTTGTATGTTAAAATTAAATGTTTTTAAAAATAGCTTATATGAATTTAAAATTGCTTCTTTTTCTAATTCAGATTTTAAATTAAAATTTATTGGAATTACCTTTATTATTTTTATATATTTATCTTCTGTTTTTATAATTCCATTTTTTAATACTTTATTTAATTGCAACCAAGATTGTGTTGAATTAAATTCTTCTTTTTTCTTATGAAATATTACCTTTTACCTCCTATCTTCTTGTTTTATAATAAAATTATAAGTTCAAATTTCATATATGTCAATTATTTTCGTATACATAAATTCGACTTTTTTCGACAAACAGTATACTTTATTATATATATATTAATATATTATTTATTTAAATCTTAATTAAATTTTATTACCTTGGATATTATTTATCTTATTATTTTAAGTATTGTTTGTTTCTTATTTTTTATTATTGTAATATTAATTATTTTTTATTTATTTTTTATTATTGTAATATTAATTATTTTTATTTATTTTTTATTATTGTAATATTAATTATTTTTATTTATTTTTTATTATTGTAATATTAATTATTTTTATTTATTTTTTTATTGTTTTAATATTAATTATTTTTATTATTTTATTATTTTAATATTAATTATTTTTTAATTATTTTTATTATTTTAATATTAATTATTTTTTATTTGTTTTATTATTTCAATATTAATTGTTTTTTATTTATTTTTCTAATTTTGATATCAATTATCTTTTATTTGTTTTATTATTGTAATATTAATTATTTTTTATTTATTTTTATTATTATAATATTAATTATTTTTTTATTTCTATTATTTTAACGTTAATTTTTTTATTACTTTATATTAATATTTTTAATTATTTATTTCAACTCAAAATATTAATATATCCTCCGAATAAAATTCAAAAAAAAATACATTAATATATAATAAAAAAAGAATATAAAATGTTTTTATTTACACTTTATACTCTTTTATATGTAAATTTTATACACAAATAATTTTAATCTTTAAATATTATATATCTAAATTAACTACATATTTTGCATTTTCTTCTATGAATTTTCTTCTAGGTTCTACCTCATCACCCATTAGCATAGAAAATGTTGCATCTGCTTTTATTGCATCTTCTAATGTTACTCTTACAAGAATTCTTCTTTCTGGGTCCATTGTGGTTTCCCATAATTGCTCAGGATTCATTTCTCCAAGACCTTTGTATCTTTGAATTGATAATTGATCTACAGAAATTCCTTTTTTCTCTAAATCTGATAAAACTTGAATTTGCTCTTCTTCAGTATAGCAGTAAATATCTTCCATACCTCTCTTTGATAATTTAAAAAGTGGTGGTTGTGCTAAAAATACATTTCCATTTTCAATTAGAGGTCTCATGTATCTAAAGAAGAATGTTAATAATAATGTTCTAATATGTGCACCATCAACATCAGCATCGGCCATAATTATAACTTTACCATAGCGTATTTTAGATACATCGAAATCAGCGCCAATTCCAGCTCCTATAGCTACAATTACAGGATTTAATTTATCATTTCCATAAATTTTATCAGCTCTTGCTTTTTCAACATTAAGCATTTTACCCCATAATGGTAAAATAGCTTGATATCTTCTATCTCTACCTTGTTTTGCACTACCTCCAGCAGAATCTCCTTCGACTATATAAACTTCGCATTCTTCTGCATTTTTGCTACTACAATCGGCTAATTTTCCAGGAAGTGTGGTAGATTCTAATGCTGTTTTTCTTCTAACTAATTCTCTGGCTTTTCTCGCTGCTTCTCTTGCTCTAGATGCACTTACGCATTTTTCTAAAATAGCTTTAGCTACTGCAGGATTTTCTTCTAAAAATGTTGATAAAGCTTCATTTACTAAACTTTGTACAATTCCAGTAACATTACTATTTCCTAATTTTGTTTTAGTTTGTCCTTCAAATTGTGGCTCTTTAACTTTTACAGAAACAACGGCTGTAATACCTTCTCTTATGTCTTCACCCTGTAAATTTCCATCTTTATCTTTTAAAATGTTATGAGATTTTGCATATTCATTAAAAGTTTTTGTAAGAGCTCTTTTGAACCCTTCTAAATGTGTTCCACCTTCTATTGTGTTAATATTATTAACAAATGTATAAATATTTTCTGAATATGCTGTTGAATATTGGAATGCGATTTCAACTGGAACATCACCATCTTGTTTATCTATATAAATTGGTGTTTGATGTAATTTTTCTTTAGTATTATTTAAATATTCAACAAATGAAACTAGTCCACCTTCATAGCAGAATTCTGATTTTTTAATATTTTCTTCATCTCTTTTATCTTCAATAGAAATTGATAAACCTTTAGTTAAGAATGCCATTTCTCTAAATCTAGATTCTAATGTTTCAAAATCATATTCCAGTGTTTCGAATATTGTATCATCTGCTAAAAATCTAACTTTTGTTCCTGTTTTACTAGATTCTCCTAGTTTAATTAATTTTTGTACAGTTTTTCCTCTTTCAAATTTCATTTGATGTAATCCGCCATCTCTTTGAATAGTAACTTCTGTCCATTCTGATAATGCATTTACAACAGATGCACCAACACCATGTAATCCTCCAGATACTTTATATCCGCTATCTCCACCAAATTTTCCACCAGCATGTAATACTGTATATACAGTTTCTGCTGCAGATATTTTTGTTTTTGGATGTATATCAACAGGTATTCCTCTACCATTATCTGATACAGAAATTATATTTCCTGGTTCAATTACAACTTCTATATGAGTACAATAACCTGCCAAAGCTTCATCAACACAGTTATCTACAATTTCATAAACTAAATGATGTAATCCTCTAATTGATACACTTCCTATATACATACCTGGTCTTTTTCTTACGGCTTCTAGTCCTTCTAGTACTTGTATTTGGTCAGCACCATACTCATGTTCAAATTTTTCCATTAATTTTCAACCCTTTCTATTGTAAGATATATTTATATTGTAAAATTTTGGACAGCTCATTTTTGTAAAAATAAAACAATCAATAATTCCACATATATTTATTTAATTTTTCATCAAAAAATACTTCACCATTTATGACATTATACATATAATAATTTAAATTTTCAATATCTAATTTATCTGTACAAGTTACAATTACCTGAGTATCACCAATATTTTTTAGAAAATTATTTCTTCTTTCTTTATCTAATTCAGACATGAAATCATCTAATAGTAGAATTGGATTTTCCCCTATTTCATCTTTAATAACTTGAAGTTCAGACATTTTTAATGATAATACTACAGTTCTGTTTTGCCCTTGTGACCCATACGTATTAACACTTTTTTCATTTAAATATACTATAAAATCGTCTTTATGAATACCTTTTGATGTTGCTCCTCTCATTATATCAATGTTTTTATTTTGTTTCAATTGAGAATAAAAATTTTCTTTATTTGTAAAATCTGATACATATTCTAAATTAATATTTTCATTATCATTTGTAATATTTTTATGTATTATATTTATTTTTTCTTTTATTTTTTCAATAAATTCTTTTCGGTAATTATATACTTTTTCACCATACTCAACTAATTTTAAATCCCATAAATCTAATAAATCTGGATTTTTCTTTTCTAATTTTATTTGTTTTAAATATATATTTCTTTGCTCTAATGTTTTTAAATACATATTTAAACAATAAATATAATTAGGTCTAAGCTGACTAATCATAATATCTAAAAAACGTCTTCTCATTTTTGGACCATTTTTTAAAATGTTTATATCATCTGGTGTAAAAATAACAACATTTATTTTGCCTAATAATTCACTAAGTTTTTTAGTTTTTATTCCATTTATAAAAACATTTTTTTTATCTGCAATTTCTATTTTTATTTTTCCGTCTCTATCACTTTTTTTATAATTAATTTCTACTTTTAAAAAGTCTTTATCAAATTTTATAAGTTCTTTATCTTTATTTGTTCTAAACGATTTTCCGATTGCACATAAAAATATTGATTCAATAATATTAGTTTTTCCTTGTGCATTATTTCCATAAAAAATATTAATATTATTGTTAAAATTTAAATTTAGATTTTTATAATTCCTAAAATTTTCAATTTTCAAATTTGTTATTAACATATTTTACCTCTTTTGTGGATAACTTTTTTACTCTTTCATTCTAATTGGTAAAATCATATAAATATAATCACCATCACCTACAGGTCTAATAATGCAAGGAGATATACTTGTCCCAAAATCAACAAATATTTCTTCATCATCTATAGATCTACATGCATCTAGAAAATATTTTGGATTAAATCCAACCTCTAAATTTTTTCCTTCAGTAGATACATACATTTCTTCTTTTGCATCACCTGTTTGATTAGTACAAGAAATAATAACTTTTCCTATATCAATAGAAACTTTTACAGGATATTTTTTTTCTTTTTCCATACTTGATGATGATATTAAAGAAATTCTTTCAAAACAATTTTGTAAATTATTTTTATTTACTCTAATTCTTGTTTCCCAAGTTTCAGGTATAACACTTGAATAATTTAAAAATTCTCCATCTAATAGTCTAGTTACAATTTTACAATTTTCTAATTCAAATAATGCTTGATTTTTAGCAACTCCAATTTTTATTAATTCAAACGAATCTACTAATATTTTATTTATTTCGTTTAATGTTCTTCCTGGAATAACTGCATTAAAATCATTTACCTTATTTTGTAAATATTTGCTTTTCCATGCTAATCTGAATCCATCTACAGCAACTAAATTTAATTTGTTATTAGAAATTTCGAATAAACATCCTGTAAAAATAGGTCTATTTTCTTCAGTACTAACTGCAAAAATTGTTCTTCTAATCATTTCTTTTAAAACATTTTGCTCTATTTGAATAGAATTTTCTATGCTAATTTGAGGTAATTCTGGAAATTCACTTGGATTCATTGTAGCTAATTTATATAATGATCCTTCACATTCAATAACTAATAAATTTTTGTCATTTACATATATAGTTATTTCTGTATTAGGTAATTTTCTTATTATTTCACTAAACATTGTAGCATTTACAACTATAGCACCTTCTTCTTGTACTTCACAATCAATAATATATTCAATTCCAATTTCTAAATCGTATGTAGTTAATTTAACTTCATTATTATTTGTTTGAATAAGTATACCTTCTAGTATAGGCATTGTAGTTTTAGAAGCTACAGCTTTAGTTACGGAATTAAGTGCTTTAATGATTTTTTCTTTTTCACAAATGATTTTCATTTTAACGTCTCCTTTTTATATAATAAATAAATATATTTAGTAGTAGTAGTAGTAGGTGCTGTGGATTATGTGGATAACTATGTGTATAACTGATTTCCCTATGGTTTGAGATGTTGATATTTTTGTGGAAAACTTTGGGAGTTATCCACATCAAAAAAAATCAATTGTGGAAAACTAAGTTATCCACAGGTTATCCACACGCTATCCACACCCCTATGTGGATAACCTATCAATCACTTCCGTAAGAAGGGATTGACCTCAATTTATAAAATTTGTAAAAATTTTATAAAAGTTCAATTTTTGTTGATATATTACTATTTATCGTCTAATAAAATGTTTTTCACACTTTCCACAATTAACCTTGTATTTTGATTTTCCTTTACTTCTTTTTCTATTTTAGTACAAGCATGCATAACTGTTGTATGATCTCTTTTTCCAAAATCCTTACCAATTTGAGGTAAAGACATTTGTGCCACATTTCTGCAAAGATACATTGCAATTTGTCTAGGAAAAGCAATGTCATTTGATCTTTTAGAGCCTCTTAAATCTTTAGCGCTAATATTAAAATATTTAGCAACAGTTTCTTGTATAAATTCTGAAGAAAACACTTTTTCTTGTTGGGCAACAATGTCGTTTATTGCTCTTTCAGCCATTTCTTTTGTTATAGGACTATTTGTTAGAGAAGAAGTTGCTATTAATTTATTTAAAGTTCCTTCAAGCTCTCTGATATTTGAATCTATTCTGTTTGCTATATTAGATAAAATTTCATCATCAATTATAATATTATCTATTTGTGCTTTTTTTCTTAATATTGCTAAACGTGTTTCGTAATCTGGATTAGAAATATCGGCAATTAACCCCCATTCAAAACGAGATTTTAATCTATCTTCTAAAAGAGTAATATCTTTTGGTGGTCTATCGCTTGAAAGAATAATTTGTTTTCCACTTTCATGTAAAGTATTAAATGTGTGGAAAAATTCCTCTTGAATTCTTTCTTTTCCGGCTATAAATTGAATATCATCAATTAATAAAACATCAATATTTCTATATTTATCTCTGAATTGTGCACTAGTATTGTCTTTAATTGCATTAATAAGTTGATTAGTAAATTTTTCAGATGTTACATATAATATACTTGAATTTTTATTTTTTCTTAATATAGAATTACCAATAGCATGCATTAAGTGGGTTTTTCCTAGACCAACACCACCGTAAATAAATAAAGGATTGTATGATGTTGCAGGAGCTTCAGCAACAGCTAGGGCTGCTGCGTGTGCAAATCTATTATTATTACCAACAACGAATGTATCAAATGTATATTTTGGATTTAATGTAGAATTTGAATAACCATAGTTAGAATCATTTGAAAAGTTCATTGCATTAGCTTCTTGTAATTCATCTTTTGAAATAATATTAACAGTACATTCTTTGTTTGTTATAAAATTAAATGTATTTGTTAATAAATCATGATATCTTGCATGTATGGACTCTTTTTGAAAACTAGAAGAAGCCACTAATACCACAGTGTCATTATCAAAGCTTTGAATTTCTAAGTTTTTAATCCAAGTTTCGTATGAAATTTTTGTTGTTTCGTCTTTTAAAAGTTCTTTTGCTTTTGTTAAAAGTTCATTTAATTCATTTTGCATCTTATTCAACCCTTCCAAAATTAAAGATTTGAAAGTTATCCACAATTTTATCCACATATGTTGATAAATGTCCACAACTGTGGATAAGTCAGTGCAAAATTCACTGTGAAAAAACCTCCAAAACCTATATTCCCTATTGTTTGTTATTATAATATCAAAACATCATTATATTAGTCAATAAAAATATAAAATATTTTGAATTTTAAAATTTACTATTGACATAAATGTGGACGTGGTTGTATAATTGTAACATTAGTAAATAATTTGGAAAAAATTATTAAATAGAAATAATAAAAATACTAGGAGGTGCTAAATAGATGAAAAGAACATTCCAACCAAAAAACAGACAAATGAAAAAAGAACACGGATTTATGAAAAGAATGAAAACAAGAGCAGGTAGAAATGTATTAAAAGCAAGACGTGCTAAAGGAAGAGCAAAATTAAGCGCTTAATTTAAAAAAGGACCAAATGAAATACTGGTTCTTTTTTAAAATAAGAAGAAAGAGCGAAAAAATTTTTATGAAAAAAATAAAAACACTAAAAAAAAATTATGAATTTAAAAATGTTTTATCAAAGGGAAAATTCTACATAGGGAAATATATAATTGTTTATGTAAAAGATAACAACAAAAAAGAAAATTTTATAGGAATTGCGGTAAACACAAAAATAGGAAAAGCAGTAAAAAGAAATCGAATTAAAAGAGTAATTCGAGAAAGCTACAGGATAAATAAAGAAAAAATAAAAAAAGGAAAAGATATCGTTTTTTTATGGAATAAAAATGCAAAAATTAATGATGCAAATTTCTATAATATAAATAAAGAATTGTTAGAAATATTTGATAAAGCAAATATGGTGTGAAATGAAAAAAATATTAATATTTATTATTAAAAAATACAAAAAAATTATTTCTCCTGTATTATCAGAGAAAGGATGTAATTGTAAATATTATCCAACTTGTTCTGAATATACATTACAAGCAATTGAAAAATATGGATGTCTAAAGGGGTCTTTATTAGGAATTAAAAGATTATTAAAGTGTAATCCATTTTCCAAAGGTGGATATGACCCTTTAAAGTAAGGAGGAAAATAAAAATATGTTTTCATTTATAGCAAATGTATTTGGATATTTATTAGATTGGTTATATAATATTGTAGGTCAAAATTACGGAATTGCTTTAATTTTATTTACAATATTATTAAGAATAATCTTATTACCAATTACAATAAAACAGCAAAAATCAGTGAAAAAAACTGCAAAAATACAAAGTAAGATGCAGGAAATACAATTTAAATATAAAAACAATCCAGAGCTAATGAATAAAGAAATTATGGATTTATATAAAAAAGAAAATTTAAGTCCATTTTCAGGATGTATAAGTGCAATATTACAAATATTAATAATATTATCTGTATTTTGGTTAGTTAGCAAACCATTAACTCATATGAAAAAAATAGATGCTAATATAATCGAAGGATATAAAAACGAAATTGTTCAAGAAAACGGAAAAATTTCTAATTACTATGAAATAGAAATAATTCAAAAGAAATCAGAACAACATGAAGATGTAAAAATAAACATGAATTTTATGGGATTAGATTTAAGCAAAGTACCAAGTCAAAATTTAAAAGATTTCACTGTGTACATAATACCGATACTATATGTGATATCATCAGTATTTTCAATAAAATTAACAACTCCAAAAAAATCTAAGGAAAATAGCGAAAGCACTTCAAATGAAATGGATATGACACAGCAGATGAATAAAAGTATGTCATTTATGATGCCAATAATGGCTGTATCAATTGCATTTGTGGCACCATTAGGTTTAGCTTTATATTGGTTTATAAGCAATGTACTAATGATTGCTGAAAGAATATTAATAAACAAATATGTTGATTCTAAGGAGGAAAAATAATATGTCTAAAGTCATTATTTCCGAAGGAAAAACAACAAATGAAGCAATTGAAAAAGGGTTGAAACAATTAAATACTAGCAAAGAAAATGTCGAAATAAAAGTGCTAGAACAAGAAAAAAGAAGCTTTTTTGACATTTTAGCGCCTAGAGTTGTTAAAGTTGAAATTACCTTAAAAGAAGAAAAAAGTGAATTAAAACAAGAAAACACAAAAATATCAGAAAATAATATTGATGAACAAGATCTTAATTTAATAAAAGAAAAATTAGAACAATTTTTAAAAGAATTTATTAAAAAAATAGATGAATCTTTTAAGTATGAAATATATACAGAAAGTTCAAATATAATCATAAATATAAATGGTGAAAAATCAGGAACATTAATTGGTTACAGAGGAGATACATTAAATGCTTTACAAGTAATATTAAATACTATTGCTAATAAAAATTCAAATTCTAAAGTAAGAGTACACTTAAATATAGATAACTACAAAGAAAAAAGAGAAAAAGCATTAGAAGAATTAGCAGTAAAAGTTTCAAAAACAGTATTAAGAACAAATAAAAAAATAACTCTAGAGCCAATGAATTCTTATGAAAGAAAAATAATACATACTAAATTGCAAAATGTAAAAAACATAAAAACACATAGTATAGGTGAAGATCCAAATAGAAAAATAGTAATTGAAAAAATAAATAAATAAATCAGAAGTCAAAGTTCGATTTTAGTATTATAAAAACTATATATCTTACTTTGACTTTTTTTAGGAGGAAATATGGAAACTATAGCAGCAATATCAACTGCCACTGGTAATGGTGGAATCGGAATTATACGAATGAGTGGAAAAGAATGTTTCGAAATATTAAATAAAATATTTAAACCAATACATATAAACAAAAATGATATAAGCGGTTATACAATTAAATATGGGCATATAATAAGCGAAAATAATGAAATAATAGATGAAGTATTAGTATCATATTTTAAAGCCCCAAAAAGCTATACAACAGAAAATATGTGTGAAATTAATTCACATGGAGGGTACATAGTTGAACGACTTATATTAGAAGCATGCTTAAAAAACGGAGCAAAATTAGCAGAACCAGGAGAATTCACAAAAAGAGCCTTTTTGAATGGAAGAATCGACTTAGTTCAAGCAGAATCAGTGATTGATTTAATAAACTCAAAAAGTGATAAAGAGGCAAAAGCTTCAATAAGTCAATTAGAAGGAAATTTGTCTAAAAATATTAATTCAATAAAAGCAAAATTATTAGATTTAATGGCAGATGTTGAGGCTTCAATAGATTATCCAGAATATGATATAGAAGAAGTTACAAATAACAATATTTTAAAAACTGTAAATGAAATAAAAGACAAATTAGAAAAATTAAATAACTCTTTCAAAAATGGAAAAGTATTGCGAGAAGGCATAAAAACAGCCATTATAGGCAAACCAAATGCAGGAAAATCATCACTATTAAATACTATTTTAAAAGAAGAAAGAGCAATTGTAAGTGAACAAAAAGGAACAACAAGAGATACAATAGAAGAATTTGTAACAATAGAAGGAATAACCTTAAAACTAATAGATACAGCAGGAATAAGAGAAACTGATGATGAAATAGAAAAAATAGGAGTAAAAAAATCAAAAAAATTAATAGATGATGCAGAGCTAGTTATTGCAATATTTGATGGAACAAAAGAGCTTGAAGATGATGATTATCAGATATTGGAATTAATAAAAGAAAAGAAGGCAATCATATTACTAAATAAAGTTGATATAAAACAAACTGACTTAGATAATAACAAAAAAATAAAAGCATTAAACAAAAAAATAATAAAAATCTCCGCAAAAACAGGAGAGAATATAGAAGAATTATATAAATTTATTTCAGAAATGTATCAATTGAACAATATTGAAATCGATGATGGCGAAATTTTGACTAATATAAGACATAAACAACAAATAGATGAAGCAATAAAAAGCATTGATGAAGTAAAAAACACAATAAATAATCATATGCCAGTAGATATTATAGAAATATATTTAAAACAAGTTTTAGCTGATTTAGGAAAAATAACAGGAGATGACATATCAGAAGATATTATAAACGAAATTTTTTCAAAATTCTGTTTAGGAAAGTAAAAAAGTTTCACGTAAAACAAAAAGGAGGAAAAAATGAAATATAATGCGGGAAAATATGATGTTGCAGTAATTGGAGCAGGACATGCAGGGTGTGAAGCAGCTTTAGCTGCAGCAAGAATGGGAATGAAAACATTAATGTTTTCGATTAGTCTAGAAGCAGTTGCAAATATGCCATGTAATCCACACATTGGAGGAAGTTCTAAAGGGCATCTTGTAAGAGAAATAGACTGTTTAGGCGGAGAAATGGGAAAAAATATAGACAAAAGTTATATTCAATTAAAAATGCTTAATAAATCAAAAGGACCAGCTGTATATTCTTTAAGAGCACAAGCTGATAGAAAAAAATATCAAGCTGAAATGAAGCATACATTAGAGCAACAGGAAAATTTGTATATAAAACAAGCTGAAATTGTAGATATTAC
The DNA here is from genome assembly GCA_017625035.1 of Clostridia bacterium. Taxonomy (GTDB): domain Bacteria; phylum Bacillota; class Clostridia; order TANB77; family CAG-508; genus CAG-492. The sequence continues at coordinate 4,483 of JAGALX010000013.1, read as the reverse complement.
ATTAGAAAACAATAAAGTAAAATCTATTGAAACTAATATTGGTGCAATATATGAGGTAGATGCTATTATAATAGCAACAGGTACATACTTAAAGGGAAAAATATTCATAGGAGAAAACTCTTTTGAGAGCGGTCCAGATGGAGTTTTTCCATCAAACAAACTGTCAGAATGTTTAAAAAATCTGGGAGTTAATTTAGTGAGGTTTAAAACAGGTACACCCGCTAGAATAAATAGAAAAAGTATAGATTTTTCTAAAATGGAACTTCAAGAAGGTGAAAAAGACATTGAAGCGTTCTCTTTAGAGGATGAAATTGATTCAAACAAAGAACAATTACCTTGTTACTTAACATATACAAATGAAAAAACTCATGATATTATAAAAGCAAATTTACATAGATCACCATTATATGCAGGAATGATTGAAGGAACAGGACCAAGGTATTGCCCATCAATAGAGGATAAAGTTGTAAGATTTAGTGATAAAGAAAGACATCAAGTATTTATTGAACCAATGGGGGAAGATACAGACGAAATGTATGTACAAGGAATGAGTTCATCATTACCAGAAGATGTTCAAATAGCAATGTATAGAACATTACCTGGATTAGAAAATGCAGAGTTTACAAGACCTGCATATGCAATCGAATATGATTGTATTGACCCATCTGATTTAAAATTATCATTAGAATATAAAAATATTGAAAATTTATTTTTTGCAGGACAAGCTAATGGAACATCTGGATATGAAGAAGCAGCAGCACAAGGATTAATGGCAGGAATTAACGCAACATTAAAATTAAAAGGCAAAGAACCAGTTATTTTAGATAGATCACAAGCTTATATAGGGGTTCTAATTGATGATATTGTAACAAAAGGAACGAATGAGCCTTACAGAATGATGACATCAAGAGCAGAATATAGATTATTATTAAGACAAGACAACGCAGATTTAAGACTTACAGAAATAGGTCATGAAGTAGGATTAATTACAGATAAAAGATATGAAGAATTTATAAATAAAAAGAATAATATAGAAAACGAGATAAACAGAATAAAAAAATTAACAATAAAACCAACAGAGCAAGTAAATGAATTCTTAACTAAAAACAATTCATCAAATATAAGTGCAGGAGTAAAATTAGTTGATTTATTAAAAAGAACTGAATTAAATTATGAAAAATTAGCAGAAATAGACCTTGAAAGGCCTAATTTAAGTAAAGCTGAAGCTCAACAAGTAGAAATACAAGTTAAGTATGAAGGATATATAAAAATGCAAGAAGAACAAGTAAAAAAATACAAAAAACTTGAAGATAAACATTTATCAGAAGAAATTGATTATAATTCAATAAAAGGATTAAGAATTGAGGCAAAGCAAAAACTAAATAAAGTTAAGCCAAGATCAATAGGTCAAGCTTCTAGAATATCTGGGGTATCACCAGCAGACGTATCTGTATTATTGATATATTTAGAACAACAAAAAAGAAAGTAAATAAAAAATATGAGGTAGTGTATGGAATTCAAAGAATTTTTAGAAGAATTTAAAATTATGGCACAAAAAATGCAAATACAAATCGAAGAAGAAAAAATTAAAAAGTTCTATGATTATATGTTATTAATACAAGAATGGAACGAAAAAATAAATTTAACAGCTATAACTGAGCCAAAAGAAATTATAATTAAGCATTTTATTGATTCATTAACTATAGCTAGCCAAATAGATAAAAATACGAAAATAATAGATATTGGTACTGGAGCGGGGTTCCCAGGTATTCCATTAAAAATATACAATGATTCAATAAATATAACATTATTGGATTCATTAAATAAAAGAACTCTATTTTTAAAAGAAGTTGCAGACAAATTAAATTTGCAAGGAGTAGAAATAATTCATGGAAGAGCTGAAGATTTTGCTCAAGATGTTAAATACAGAGAAAAATATGATATTGCAGTTTCTAGAGCTGTAGCGCCTTTAAACATATTATTAGAATATTTAACACCTTATGTAAAGGTAAATGGAAATGTGATAGCAATGAAAGGAAGTAATGCAACCGAAGAAATTAATGATTCAGAAAAAGCCTTAAAGCAATTAAATTCCACTATAGAGGAAACTAAAAAAATGTACCTTCCAAATGAAAATGGAGAAAGATATATTATAACTATAAGAAAAGATAAGAAAACGCCCAAGGTATACCCTAGAAAAGCGGGAACGCCGAAGAAAAAACCATTATAAAGAAAAAAATAAAATTTGCATCTTAAATTATTATAGACAGAGAATCAAATGTTATAAAATTAATAAAAAATACAAAACATTATAAGGCTACTGGAAATATTTTTTATAATATATGACATTTGATTCATTTTTTATTTCTTTTGGTTATTGCTCAAAATATAAATAATTTAACCTAAAAATAAGATTAAGACATTTCTAATTAGGCTTTTAACACATTGATTAAATTGACAAATTTCAAATAGTCTGAACCGTAACATTTTTTATTTTGAATGGAAGTAAAAATATAAATAATTATTGACATATTTTAAATAATTATATATCATATAACATATAAAAATATAATAATAAATACGAAAGAATGGGGGTAGAACTTTGGGAAAGATTATATCAGTGGCAAATCAAAAAGGGGGAGTAGGTAAAACTACTACTGCTGTTAATTTAAGTGCTTTATTAGCGAAAAAAGGTAAAAAAGTTCTATTAATAGACACTGATCCTCAGGGAAATGCGACAAGTGGTGTTGGAGTAGATAAAACTGTAAGTTTCTCTGTGTATGATGTATTAGTGGATGATGTAGAAATAGAAAATACAATACAAATGACCGAAATGCAAAACTTAGAGGTATGTCCATCTAACATCAATGTAGCAGGTGCAGAGGTTCAATTAGTATCACAAGAGGAAAGAGAATACAAACTAAAAGAAAAAATAGAAAAAATAAAAGATCAATATGATTACATAATAATAGATTGTCCGCCATCTTTAGGTTTAGTAACATTGAATGCATTCACCGCGTCTGATAGCGTATTAATACCAGTACAGTGTGAATACTATGCGTTAGAAGGATTAGGTCAATTAATAAATACAATTAATATCGTAAAGAAAAGATTGAATAAAGATTTAACAATAGAGGGAGCTCTATTAACAATGTATGATGCAAGAACAAACCTATCAAATCAAGTAGCAAAAGAAGTAAAAAATTATTTTGAAGACAAAGTATATAAAACTGTAATACCAAGAAATGTAAAATTAAGTGAAGCTCCTAGTTACGGAATGCCTATATGTATGTATGATTCAAGGTCAAAAGGATCAAGATGTTATGATAAATTCGCAAAAGAGTTTATTAAGAAAAATGAAAATAATAAAAAATGAAGGTGACATAATACAAGGAGGTAAAAAATGGCAAAAAAGACAGGTTTAGGAAGAGGATTAGATGCACTGTTTAGTCCGGCACCGTTAGAAGAAATTGAAGAAAAAACAGAATTAGATAATTCTGAAAAAATACATAAAATAAAAATAACAGAAATAGAGCCAAATAAAAATCAGCCAAGAAGAACTTTTAATAGTGAAAGTATTGATGAATTAGCAGAATCAATAAAAAAATACGGTGTAATTCAACCAATAATTGTTTCAAAAAAAGAAAATTATTATGAAATAGTTGCAGGAGAAAGAAGATGGAGAGCATCAAAAAAAGCAGGACTTACAGAAATGCCATGCATAATAAGAGAAAGTGAAGAAAAAGAAAATAAAGAAATTGCACTAATAGAAAATATTCAAAGAGAAGATTTAAATCCAATTGAAAAAGCAAAAAGCTTTAGAACTTTAATGGACGAATATGGTTTAACACAAGCCGAGTTAGCAGAGACATTAGGTATAAGTAGAAGTTCATTAGCTAATACAGTAAGATTGCTAAATTTAGATCCAAGAGTAATAGATTTAGCTCTAGAAGGAAAATTAACAGAGGGTCATTGTAGATCATTAATAGGAATAGAAAATCCAGATAAACAATATGAAATGGCAAAACAAATTATAGAAAATGGCGATTCTGTAAGAGAAATAGAAAGAAAAGTAAAAAATAAAAAGCAAGAAAAAGAAAAAAATGATCAATATGCGGCAATATATAAAGACATAGAAGATAAATTCCAAGGTTTTTTCGGAACAAAAGTAAAATTGGATGCAGGAAAGAAAAAAGGAAAAATAATAATAGAATATGTTTCAAATGAGGATTTGGAAAGAATAATGGAATTAATTAATAAATAAAAAAGAATTAGCAAAGTGTACAGTACAGTTTTTTGAGTTCAGTACACTAAGCTAATTCTTTTTATTTTGAAATATTTAACATTAAATTTTAAAAAAGTTTTTTAAAACTGGCGAATTTCAATTCGCAAAAATAAATAACAAAAAATAAATAAAAAATAAACAAGAAAAAAATAGAAAATAAATAACAAAAAAATAAATAAAAAATAAACAAGAAAAAAT